>JABIVN010000418.1 GCA_018667205.1 Gammaproteobacteria bacterium
AAAGCACAAGGGCCTGTAGCTCAGTTGGTTAGAGCACTGGACTCATAATCCATTGGTCGAAGGTTCGAGTCCTTCCGGGCCCACCAATCGTTTTGTTTCAGCCCGTCAGTGGGCTGAAACTTACAAGCGGTGGCAGAGACAGCAGCTTTTTGTCACTCAGCACCTTTTTTGCTATTGCTACGGCTATGGCAAGACTTTAGCTCCAACGAAGCTGAATGTAGATAACGCATCAAAAAAAAGCCCGCTGTCAGCGGGCTTTTTAACCTAATCCAGAAAAGTCTTCAGGTGATCCGAGCGCGATGGGTGTCTTAGCTTCCTAAGTGCCTTAGCCTCAATTTGCCTGATGCGTTCACGGGTCACGTCGAACTGTTTACCCACTTCCTCTAAGGTGTGGTCAGTATTCATATCAATACCAAAACGCATTCGAAGCACCTTCGCTTCTCTTGCGGTCAAGCCTGACAACACACCGCGAGTCGCTTCCTGCAAGCCTTCCTCAGTTGCTGTATCAACCGGCGAACCCACTGATGCACCTTCCCCAAGATTGGAGTCTGAATCAAGAAAATCGCCAAGATGAGAGTCTTCATCATCACCGATAGGTGTTTCCATGGAAATAGGTTCTTTCGCAATCTTAAGGACTTTTCGGACCTTGTCTTCCGGCATTTCCATTCGTTCGCCCAGCTCTTCCGGGGTTGGTTCACGCCCCATCTCTTGGAGCATCTGTCGACTTATTCGAGAAAGCTTGTTGATGGTTTCGATCATATGGACAGGAATTCGAATCGTCCGGGCCTGGTCCGCAATGGATCGAGTAATTGCCTGGCGAATCCACCAGGTAGCATAGGTCGAGAACTTGTATCCACGTCGATATTCAAACTTATCAACCGCTTTCATCAAACCAATGTTGCCTTCCTGGATCAGGTCCAGAAACTGCAGCCCCCTGTTCGTGTACTTTTTGGCAATAGAAATGACCAATCGAAGGTTTGCCTCAACCATGTCTTTCTTGGCACGACGAGCTTTCGCTTCACCAATGGACATACGACGATTAATATCCTTGATTTCAATCACTTCAAGTCCCACACGCTCCGAAGCTTGCTTGATGCGTTTCTGGGCACGAAAGATGTCGTCTTCAAACTTCTTGAGCTTGCTGTGTCCTGCCTTGATCTGTTTGGGTACCCATTTCATGTCCGCCTCGTGTCCGGCGAAATTTTCGAGAAACACCTTGCGTGGCATCTTTGCACGACGAGTACACGTGTTCATAATGTGCCGTTCCTGGCGACGAATCTGCCCGTGTGTATCCCTTACCATCTGCACGAGCGCGTCATAATGTTTAGGAACGAATTTAAAAAATTGAAATGCCTCGCCTAGTGCTTCCAGTTCCTTAGCCCCCTGCGTGGAGCTTCGATCATATTTCTTAATGGCCCGCTCAGCTTTTTTGAATTGCTTCTCGAGGATCGCGAATCTTTCAGCGGCCAATACAGGATCAGCGCCTTTATTCTCTTCTGAGTCGTCGTCTTCCTTTTTTTCACCAGGCACAACCTGTGCGGCTGGAATTACAATCTCGACAGGATTAAGAAAACCAATCAGAAGGTCTGCGAGTTTCCCTTCGTCCTTCTGGGTTGCCTCAAATTTATCCAGTGTTAACTCAACGGGGCCTGGGAAATGTGATACCGCGTTGAGAACGTCGCGGATACCTTCTTCTATCCTTTTCGCGATGACAATCTCGCCTTCGCGAGTCAGCAGCTCAACCGTACCCATTTCACGCATATACATGCGCACCGGATCAGTTGTTCTGCCTGCCTCATTCTCTACAGCAACCAACGCCGCGGCAGCTTCTTCTGCAGCGACTTCGTCCGTTGAATCCCCTTCGGCTAGAAGATCATCGGCGTCAGGCGCTGTTTCATGAACAGCAATCCCAAGATCGTTGATCATGCCGATGATGTCTTCTATTTGCTCAGGATCGGTAATGTCATCCGGCAAATGATCGTTAACGTCTTGGTAGGTCAGATAACCCTGCTCCCTACCACGACTGATAAGCTCTTTTAACCGCGACTGCTGTTGTGCTACCCCACTGGACATAGGACCTCTTTGCTACGGGAAACGGGCGAGCCGGTCAGTATATCGAGTGAAAGGTCCCACTTCCACAAATTGAACGAGGGAACACTCGATCCATAAGCAGAATTAATGGTGATGAGTTCAGTTTTGGGGCTTGGGTCGACGATGGTTCGTCAATAATTCTCTTTCAACGGAAGATAGTTCAGCCAGAGGTTTCTGTGTCAGCTCGTCTATAACTCTTTGTTTTTGTTCGACTTCACCTTCCCGAACCATCTTGCGAAGCGTTCCCAGAAACTCATCCGCCAGTTGATCCTGGGAAAGCATTGGATCTTGCTCAGCGAGTCCCCGTAAATAATCGAAATAAGGGCCATCCTGATAGTGACTAAGGAGCAACATTGGAGAGGTATCTTTCGCCTGCTGGACCCATCTGACCAGTTCGACAAGAAGTTGCCACTCAGCGACACCATCGAGCTTTGCCAAACCACCGTCATCGAGCAGATTTGCCACATCTGGCTGCCTGAGCAATATTCTGGTTGCATACTCTCCCAACCCGGATTGCTTTAGCTGCCTTTGCCGCTGATTAACAAGCGGTTGACGCTCTTTTGTCGGCGAACGGCGACCCAGCTCGGTAATGCCGAGTAATTTTTCCGAATCCACGCCGGTCTTATGCGACAACTCCTGAATCATCAACTGCTTGAAAACGCCCTCAGACACCTTCGCAATGAGCGGAACCGCCAGCTTGCTAAGCGCTGCGCGACCCTCGACAGATTCAAGGTCGAGGTCAGCCCCCAGTGTCTGGAAGAAAAAATCTGTCAGCCCCTGGGCTTTTCCAATTCTGGCTTCGAATTTTTTTTGCCCCTCTCGGCGAATGAGCGAATCAGGATCATCGCCGTCAGGTACAAAAAGAAATTTTACGCTACAGCCATCTTCTATTGCTGGCAGTGTCGACAGTACCGCCTTCCATGCCGCATTTCGACCTGCGTTATCGCCATCAAAGCAGAAGATGACCTGCGGAACTATTCGAAACATTCGTTCAATATGGTCTGTGCTCGTAGCAGTCCCAAGGGTTGCAACACAATAACCGACACCATGCTGTGCCAGGGCAACGACATCCATATACCCTTCGACAACAATGAGTTTATTCAGCTTCCTGACACGCTTGCGCGCCTCAAACAAACCGTACAACTCTCGGCCTTTATGGAAGACATCGGTTTCCGGGGAATTCAAATATTTTGGCTTGGCATCATCCTCCAGAACCCTGCCGCCAAACGCGATCGTCCTGCCGCGAAGATCTCGAATGGGAAACATGATTCGATCTCGGAAGCGATCATAGGTCTTATCTTCGTCGGTGTTTTCGGTCAACATTCCAGAATCAATCAGGAGTTGCCGGTCGGCGTTGGTGACCGACAGTTTTGACATGAGGTTATCCCAACCCGGAGGGGCATAACCCACGCCAAAGTCTCTTGCTATCTCTCCGCTTAAACCTCTGCCTTTAAGATAGTCCACGGCGCGATCACGAGATTCATGAATCTTTAATTGTTCACGAAAAAACGTTGTTGACTGGTCCAACACTTCGTAAATTGACTTTCGTTTTTGGGAAGCTCCGAGGTCGGATTTCTGATCTTGGGGAACCTCTAGCCCTGCTCGTTGCGCCAAATGCTCAATCGAGGATACGAAATCCATTCGATCGAACTCCATGAGAAACTTAAGCGCTGACCCGGAAGCCTGACAGCCGAAACAATAATAGAACTGCTTGTCCTGGCTGACCGAAAACGAAGGGCTTTTCTCTTCATGAAAGGGGCACAGGCCACTATAATTTTGGCCTGTTTTTTTTAGGGTGACCCGGGGCTCGATAATCTCGACGATATCGGTTCGCTCCAGCACCTCTTCGATAAATTCCTGCGGGATCACGGTTGCGTTGTCCGAGCATCTTTCTAAAAGGTGGATGGAGAAGAAAGAATGTCATTCCCCCATGTAGAGTGCAAGCACCTTCCCACACCCTTGCTCGGAGTTTAGGAAAGCTTCCCTCTAGCAAATTTTGCTCTAGGAGCGCTTGGTCTAGCAAAGCTTAATCAGGAAAGTCTTATTCAGGAAAGTCTTATCTAGGAAGGTCTTATCTAGGAAAGATGCGCTTTTACCAAGCCTGAGACTACGCCCATATCAGCCTTTCCTTGAACCTGAGGTTTAACGACAGCCATCACCTTTCCCATATCCTGCATCGATGCAGCGCTGGTTTCTGCAATTGCCGCCTTAACCAGCCCGGATATTTCATCATCGCTAAATTGATCAGGCAGGAATTCTACGATGACCGCGATCTCCAAAGCCTCTTGGTTCGCGAGATCCTCTCGCCCGGCATCCTGAAATTGCTTAAAGGAGTCTTTACGTTGCTTGATCATCTTGTCTAGGATGACCAGAACACGCTCTTCATCCAGTTCGATGCGTTCGTCGACCTCAATCCTTTTAAAATCAGCCATCATCAACCGAAGCGCGCCAAGACGAGGCTTGTTACGGGCTTTCATGGCGACTTTTACTTCAGCGATGACCCGCTGATAGATGGGTTCAGGCATCGGAGGCTAGTACAGCCGCTCCATACGACGCGTTTCGCGCTGTACTTTCTTAGCGTGTCGCTTGACAGCTGCGGCTGCTTTTCTCTTGCGGATTGAAGTTGGCTTCTCGTAAAATTCACGACGTCGTACTTCAGCGAGAATTCCTGCTTTCTCACAGGATCGCTTGAATCGCCTAAGGGCAACGTCAAACGGTTCGTTTTCTTTGACTTTAACGTAGGGCATTAAGTCCGGGTTCCAATATGGGGTTTCGAAGGACGCGAATTCTAGCGACTATCACGCCTAATTGCAAAGCGACTCATTCACTAAATTTCTACTAGCTCACTTGAGATTTTCTTCCGCAAACTCAGTACTATCCAGACTTTCAACAAACGAGGGGCCATTCTGTTGAACGTACTGGGTATAGAAACTTCCTGTGATGAGACCGGTATCGCTATCTATAGCGCCGGAAAAGGCATCATTGCCGAGCGCCTCTACAGTCAAATCGAACTTCACCGCGCGTACGGTGGTGTCGTCCCGGAGCTCGCCTCCCGTGATCACATTCGCAGAACCTTGCCAATGATCGATGAGATTCTGCGTGACAGCAACATGGTGGCCAAGGATATCGATGCGATCGCCTACACTGCTGGCCCGGGCCTGATTGGAGCACTATTGGTCGGCGCCTCCGTGGCAAAATCCCTGGCACTGGCTTGGGGCGTTCCGTCCATCGGCATTCACCACATGGAGGGTCACCTCGTAGCAGCCCTGTTGGCTGAAGACGCCCCAGAATATCCCTTCATCGCCCTGCTTGTTTCGGGGGGGCATACACAGTTGATGGCTTGTCAACGGGCACACCATTACCAACTTCTGGGAGAATCACAGGACGACGCTGCAGGAGAAGCGTTTGATAAGGTCGCCAAGATGCTGGGTCTTTCCTACCCCGGAGGGCCCGCCATCGCAAAAATCGCGGTACAGGGTACGCCGGGGCGATTTAAGTTTCCTAGGCCAATGACCAATAAACCAGGGTTGAACTTTAGCTTCAGCGGCCTGAAAACATTTACGTTAAACACCGTAAATGATTTAAGGGGCCAATCAGGGCGGGATCTGTCATCACAAGAAAAGGCAGATATTGCCTTTGCTTTTCAGGACGCGGTTGTTGATACAATAAGGATCAAGTGTGAGAGAGCAATGGAACAAACCGGCCTTGATAGACTCATACTTGCCGGTGGTGTTAGTGCTAATATCGAGCTGAGGGCCCGACTGAAACAGTCCGTCCAGAAGCATCATGGTCAGGTCTTCTATCCACCATTAAACCTGTGCACTGACAATGGCGCCATGATCGCCTACGCAGGTTATCTGCGACTGCAACATGGACATCAGGAAAGCCTGTCGATAGAAGTCAGACCTCGGTGGCCGATGTCTGAACTAAATGAGTCTGAACTAAATGAGTCTGAACTAAATGAGTCTGAACTAAATGAGTCTGAGTTAAATGAGCACCAAACTAAATGAGCACCAAGCTAAACGAGCACCGAACCAACATAGCCTAATTAGCAGACTCAGAACCGACAGCCACAAGCGACAACACAGCGAGGCGATCTAATCTTGGACATTGTCTTTATCAGCGGCCTCACCGCCGCAACCACCATCGGGGTCTATAATCACGAGCGCGACATCACCCAGAATTTGATCATTGACCTGGAACTGGGTTGTGACACTAAAAAAGCCGGCCTTTCTGACTTGTTCGAGGATGCGCTCGACTACGATGCTATCTCCCGTCGCGCCCAGTCCTTTGTAGAGCAAACAAGCTACTATCTGATTGAATCCGTGGCTGAACAGCTGTCGAAAATCCTGCTCGATGAATTTCCAATTCTGGAACTAACGCTCAAAATCACAAAACCAGGCGCGGTCGACATCGCTGATGCCGTGGGTGTCATCATTAAAAGAAAGAAAAATTAAGAACTGGAACGGACGAGCCTTAACTGCTGGCTGCTTGCAGCACGCAGCTAGAGATACGCTGTTCCAATGAGATCGCATAGCGGACAATAAGGAATAAGCAGAATCAGCAACCTGAAGCAGTACCTGAGCTCCCGACACACACGCGAGCCCATTAGCAGTCTGGGCAATGGCAACAGCCAGCCATGGTACAAAATCAGCAGCGCTGTCGCCGTCGCCGTGCTTTTTTTGTTAATTGTAGCCGCTATCGGGTTCGACCAACCCAATACGTCAATACCTGAAAACTTCCGGCAACAAGACTTAAGTCCCGTGACGCCAATTGCGCGCAATTTCCCCGACTCAGAATTCCCAACTGCTCGAGCAAAACTACAAGTTGGCTTATTTTCTAAACTGCAAAACGCTGAATCTCTACAAACTGAGCTCAGCAGTTTGGGGTTTACGCCTCATATCGAAAAGCGCCTGGACACCACTGGCATGCACTACACCGTTGTCCTCGGCCCCCTGGACGACGACCATCAGCAGACATTGAAAAAGCTTAAGGAAAACAACCTGAGCTACTTTCATACTGAGTGATTAAGTGCCGATTATGCCCCTTGCTCCGATCCTCTGTGATAACTGTCCTATGTAAGACCTGTTACAGGTGATGCCGGTTATGCATGAAATCTATCCGAATCGCGCTATGATCTTTTTTCTTCTGGATCATGCGGCCAAAAAGAACTTAGCACCTTAAGATAACTCTGGTTGAAGGCTGATCCCTTTCAAACAGCTGAGTAGAGGCGACTCAACTATTGAACGAAGAAGGCTATTCTGCATAAAAGGTAAAAACTTCATGAGCACACCGTCCATTAATTCACTAATACAACATTTCGACGGCGCACTGCGCGTATTAAACGGTGTAGGCCATCCGGCAAGGCTCAACCCAGCGACGCGAGTCGAAGAGCAACCATTAAGCGAAACAGAACGAAAAATTTCTGGTCGGCTAATGCGGGTAAACCACACTGGTGAAATCTGCGCGCAGGCACTCTACCTTGGCCAGGGTCTCACGAGCAAAGATCCACACATTCAGGAAACAATGCAGCAAGCTGCAAAGGAAGAGACCGATCACCTGCTCTGGTGCGAGGAAAGACTGGCTGAGCTGAACGCCCAAAAAAGTTACCTGAATCCGCTCTTTTATACCTTGAGCTTTGTCAGTGGCGCCGTTTCGGGTCTGTTAGGTAATCGCTTTAATCTGGGCTTTGTCGCCGCAACTGAAGAGCAGGTCGTTAAACATTTGGAAGAACATCTCAAAGGACTCCCTACTGACGACAAGCGTTCACAGGCGATCCTTGAACAGATGAAGCTTGATGAAGATGAACACCGGACAAACGCACTAAGTCGGGGCGGCATGGATTTCCCCAGGCCATTTAAAAGCATCATGACCGCTGTCAGTAAACTGATGACCCGGACGACTTACTGGGTCTGACTTTCACGTCCCGCAATGGGTTTGTGATAGATCATCTGAACCCTTATCCCCGAAGGATCCAGACAGTAGAAACTTCGAGCCCCGTCGCGATGGGTTCTAGGGTCCGTTAGCATTTCCACTCCATGACCACTTAAAAAGTCATACCACTCGTCAATCTTTACAATATCATTAATAAAAAACCCGATATGGTCCAACTGACCCTGATCCCGTGGCCCATCCGCACGATGAAGCGCAAGGTTATCATTGCCACTGGTCAGGTACACATTGTCTTCATCCGGACGCCA
>JABIVN010000419.1 GCA_018667205.1 Gammaproteobacteria bacterium
CTGTTACGTGCCTCAGCTAAAGTAACAGGGCTTTGCAGGATGACTCCGTTAGCGTCCATAGTTATCATCAAACCTGACTATGTCGTCTTCCCCTAGATAGCTTCCGGACTGTACTTCGACGATTTCTACGGCCATTTCGGTCAGGTTCTGTAAACGGTGCCGGGTTTCGGTGGGTATGTAGCAGGATTCGTTTTTGTTCAGATTGAACACCTTTTCACCTACTGTCACCGTGGCAATACCATTAACCACGACCCAATGCTCTGCTCGATGATGATGTAGTTGCAGCGATAGACTGGCGCCTGGATTCACGCTAAGGCGCTTCACCTGGTAGGCTGGGCCAGCATCAAGCCCTTCGTAATAACCCCAGGGTCGGTAGACTTTCCGGTGGAAGGTTCGTTCTTCTCGCCCTTCTTCCTTCAGGTGGTTGACCACCGCTTTCACGTTCTGAGCCTGGTCTAGCGAAGCCACCATGACGGCGTCTGCGGTTTCTACGACGACCACGTCTTTTAAACCGATCACGGACACCAGTCGATGCTCACTCCAGAGGAAGCTGTTTTCAACGCCGCTAACGACGACATCGCCCACCAGCGTGTTATCGTTTTTGTCCTTTTCTGAAATTTCCCATAGGGCGTCCCACGAGCCAATGTCATTCCAGCCAGCATCCAGGGGGACAACAATCGCTTTTGTCGTATGTTCCATCACCGCGTAGTCAATAGAGTCTGAAGCGCTGGCGCAAAATGCTTCGGCATCTACCCGGGTAAAATCAAGGTCACTCTTTGATCTACTGGTCGCCTTTGTCATGGCGGCAGCCATGTCGGGTTTCTGTTTTGCCAATTCTTTCAGGAACACACTGGCCTTGAACACAAACATGCCGCTGTTCCAAAGGTATAAGCCGGATTGAAAAAACTCAATCGCGGTTACCTGGTCGGGCTTCTCTACAAATTTGTCGACACGGTAGGCATCTTCTACGGCCGGACCTTTGCGGATATATCCATATCCCGTTTCAGGCTTGTCTGGCACAACGCCGAAGGTGACCAGTGCGTCAGTTTTCGCCAGGTCAATTGCTCGGGTCAGCGCGTCCAAAAACACGTCGGTTTGCTTGATCACATGATCCGATGGCAGCACCACTAAAATCGCATCGTCTTCGTGCTTCAGTACTTCATGGGCGGCCAGCGCAACTGCCGGCGCCGTATTGCGACCTTCTGGTTCTAGAATAATGCTTGATGGGACTATCGCTACCTCCCGTAATTGTTCTGCAACCAGAAAACGGTGTTCTTCGTTACAAACCAATATCGGCGAAGTCACCTCCGCGTGGCCATCACACCGGGTGACGGTGTTCTGCAGTAACGAGTATTCATTGACCAGCGCAAGCAGCTGCTTGGGGTATAGTTCGCGGGATAACGGCCACAAACGGGTTCCGGCACCACCACACAAGATGACAGGAATGACTTTCAAAGATAGCACCTAGATAAATTTGGTCATTATTTTAGCGTATGAAGTAGTGATTTACAGTGAAGAGATTGTTGCTTTTGAAAGGTAACATAGGCGTATTACCAATCATCAGGAACAATCATTCGCGCGCAAATCATCAACTGGCTTCACTATCTGGTCGCGATCTGCGCCATTCTTACCTGCAGCACCTACTTTCTAATTGAAAGCGGCAGCGGCAACAGCTTCCCTACCTATTTACTTACGCTGGCGATGCTGGCCCTTTTGGTACTTCAAGGTCGCGAATTACGTGCACTAAAAGTCAACTGGGCGCTGATGACACTGATCGCCTTATTTCTTGTGCACATGTCATTTTCGGTCGCGTGGAGCATCAGCGACGCATCGTTGATGAAAACGCTGGCAGAGGCTTCTCTCGTTTTCACGTTTTGCCTGTCCATTGCCATATCCGTGACGCGGTTCCACTGGTTTCTTAATACCCTTGTTGTCTTGGTGATCCTTGCCGCGATTGTTAACTGCGGATACTCTATTTATCTTCACTTTGCATTACCAGACTACCAGCCGTTACCCGAACCGCGGCTGTATGCACTAGGCCGCCTTAGCAATCCCGTTGTCGGCGCATTAAGCTATGGTTTTGCGACGGTTCTTGCCGCCTATATGATACTGACAGAGGAGCGCCGCATCGCGAAAGTCGCCTACATTGTTGCAGCCCTAATGTTTCTGTGGGCCATTGTATTGACCGGTTCCAGAGGGGTTTACTTCGCGCTTGCCGCTGGCGTTTCCACCGGCGTTTTTTTGCGTTACCCGGGCAACCTTAAGATTCAAATGCTTGGTGTGATGTTCACGCTGGCCGCCCTTTCCCTGGCGGCGTACCTGTTTCTTGGTCCGGAACTGTTGTTTAGCCGGGCACTTAGTTTCAGGCCTGAAATATGGACAGAGTTCGTTTCTCGCACAATGGCTGGGAATATTTGGCTTGGTGTCGGCATGACCACGGACTCGTCTTTTCAATTACCCGAACTGTTGATCAAACATCCTCACAGCGTTTTTGTCGCCACATTCTACTACGGTGGCGCGATTGGCCTGCTGACTTATCTGGCGATGATCGTGAAATCGATGTTCGCCCTACAGCAGAACAGAGCATTGAATTTACGCTTGCTGGGTACCATGCTGCTTGTATTTGGTTTGACCGCAACGGCGCTGGATGGCGATGAGATCGTCACCAAGGTCAATTACCTGTGGCTGCTGATCTGGATCCCAGTCGCTATCGCTCTGACAAGGCCACCCGCGCAGTAACTCGAATAGTGAGTCGAATAATAACCCGAACAGTCACCCTGGCTTGTGATCTTCCAGGCGCACAATCTTTGCACGATCGACAGGCTTCTGACGCGATTGGGCAAAACCCCGGTCGTAGGTTTCATCGGCCATGATGTAGCCCGCCACGTATTCTTCAAGAAGCCGCTTAACCGTTAGATAATCCGCCGCCTTACAGGCGCCAATCAGTTCTTCACAGAGCGCTTCCAATGACGCCCAAGTGATGCCGTCTTCCC
>JABIVN010000420.1 GCA_018667205.1 Gammaproteobacteria bacterium
ACAGAGCTTTGGTACGCCAAACTATGCTGCTCATGGCGGATTTTGTTCTGTTAACATGGCAGCAGCCGGCATCTACACAATGGGTGGCGCGTTTTGGGAATTTGGTCAACCCGATTGGGAACGCGCCGAAATGTTCATGATCTTTGGAGTTGCTGAAGACCATGATTCCAATCCCATAAAACTCGGCCTATCACGCTTGAAAGATCGTGGCGCAAAGGTAGTGGGCGTGAATCCTGTTCGCTCTGGCTATAACGCCATTGCCGACGAATGGGTTGGCATCACGCCAGGTACTGACGGTCTATTTATCCTTTCGATGATCCGCGAATTGCTAATTGCAGGTAAAGTCGATCTCGACTACCTAATCCGGTATACCAATGCACCCTACCTTGTGAATGTCACCGAGGGATCCCAAGAAAACGGCTTGTTCTTGCGCAACGAAGACGATGAGCCAATGGTTCTTGATCGCGTCACCGGCAAGACTTTGGCCTGGAACAAAAAAGGCGTAAAACCAAACCTGCAAGGGGAATACACGGCTAAAGGCGCAACCTATCGACCCGCCTTCCAACTGATGGCTGAAAAATACCTGGTTGATGAATATCTACCTGAAAATATTGCAGAAAAAACAGGTGTTAAGGCTGGCACGATCCGTCGCTTAGCAGCTGAACTAGCGAAGACCGCTTTTGAAAAAGAAATAGTAATTGATCAACCATGGACAGATTTTCGTGGTGAAAAGCACGAAAAAATGATTGGTCGCCCCGTCGCCTTTCATGCCATGCGCGGGATTTCAGCACATTCTAACGGTTTCCAAACCTGCCGCGCACTGCATCTATTGCAAATCCTATTGGGCAGCGTCGAAGTGCCAGGGGGTTACCGCTTCAAGCCACCATATCCAAAGCCTGTAACGATCCACCCAAAACCGCACTCAAGCGTAACGCCAGGTAAACCGCTCGACGGCCCACATTTGGGCTTCCCTCAAGGCCCAGCGGACCTAGCAATTGATGCTAACGGCAAGGCAATCCGCATTGACAAAGCGTTTACTTGGGAAAACCCCATGTCCGCCCACGGAATGATGCATATGGTGATTTCCAACGCTCATGCAGGCATCCCATATAAAATCGATACACTGTTCATGTATATGGCAAACATGTCGTGGAATTCGTCTATGAACACGCGCGGCGTTATGGAAATGCTGACAGACAAGGACGAGAATGGTGAGTATGTCATTCCAAGAATAATATACTCCGACGCTTATTCCTCCGAAATGGTAGCGTTTTCTGATCTTATATTGCCAGACACAACATACCTCGAACGTCACGACTGCATCTCCTTGCTGGACCGTCCAATCTCGGAAGCAGAGGCCATGTGCGACAGTATCCGCTGGCCCGTCGTAAAGCCAGACCGCGATGTACGCGGCTTTCAATCTGCGCTCATTCAACTGGGTGGCAAAATGAAGTTACCAGGCTTCACTGCAGAGGACGGCACCCCACTTTATGAAGATTATGCTGATTACATAATCAATCACCAACGCCGCCCTGGTGTCGGACCATTAGCGGGTTGGCGCAACGAAGATGGCTCTGGCAAGGGGCGTGGCACTCCGAACCCAAAACAGCTCGACAAATATATCGAAAACGGCGGCTTTTTCATCGAGCACATCCCAGATGAGGCCCTATTTTTCAAACCATGGAATCAAGCTTATCAGGATTGGGCTGTGAAGCACGGCATCTTTGATGCGCCCTCACCATACATGTTCAACATCTACGTTGAGCAAATTCAAAAATTCAACCTAGCCGCGCAAGGCTATGGCGATATTCAACCCCCAGATTATTTGCGTGAACAGTTGAAGGTCGCGATGGACCCGCTACCGACATGGTGGCAGCCTTACGAAGAAGAGCTGGTAGATGGTGAAGAATATCCACTTCATGCGCTGACCCAACGGCCAGCTGCAATGTATCACTCTTGGGGTTCACAAAACGCATGGCTGCGTCAGATACATGGACACAACCCACTCTTTGTCTCCGGTGAGATCTGGGCCGAACACGGCTTTAACGAAGGTGATTGGGCCTTCCTAAAGTCCCAACACGGAGAAATCAAAGTGCCTGTTGTTAAGATGGATGCGCTAAACGCTAAAACTGTTTGGACTTGGAATGCCATTGGGAAACGTAAGGGCGCTTGGGCACTCAGCAAAGACGCTCCTGAAACCACCAAGGGTTTCTTGTTAAACCATTTGATTAACGAACTATTACCACCCAAAGGCGACGGTTTGCGCTGGTCAAACTCTGATCCAGTCACTGGACAGGCTGCATGGTACGACCTGCGCGTCAATATTCGCCGTACCGATGCGCCTATGGATTTGCAATCGCAGCCTTCACCAGCCCCCCAGAAATCTCCTGTGAACACGGCACCAAAAAATATTGCTTACGGAGAAAACTTCTGAGCCGTACACATGACATAACTGGCTTTGGAGGCATCACCCTAAGTGTGACCGATATCGGCAAAATAGACGCTCCCGTGATCATAATGATTCACGGCTACTCCCAGTGTGGCCTGTCATTTTTGCGTCAACACACGCTCGCGGAAACACACCGCCTTATTATCCCAGATCTTCGTGGCCACGGGCGATCAGATAAACCTATAAGCGCAGATGCCTACGACAACTCAAAACCTTGGGCAAATGATATCAAAGCCATTATTGATGCTCTTGGCCTGCAAAATCCAATACTACTGGGTTGGTCTATGGGTGGTTGGGTTGTCCAAGATTACATTCGCATTTTCAGTGAGTCAGACATCACCGGAATCGTGCTTGTCGGGTCGTCCGTCACAACAGGCAA
>JABIVN010000421.1 GCA_018667205.1 Gammaproteobacteria bacterium
AACGCGCTGTAGTGGGGGAGCATCACTCCGCCGCTACCGACACGGATCCTGCGGGTTGCATGGGCGACATTGCTCACCATTATTTCCGGGCAGGGGCTGGCGTAGCCCGGAGTATCGTGATGTTCAGCCACCCAATAGCGGTGGTAGCCAGCACGATCACACAATTTTGCCAGTTCAATGGTAGTGTATAGTCCGGATGATTCGGAACCTTCGTCGTGCACAGGGGATTGGTCTAGAACGCTAAGTTTTAAGCTCGGCATTATTTTTGTAACCAAGATTCGATTAGATAACGCCCATAGAGTTAGCAATCTTCATGCCATGTGAAGGTGCGTTTGAAGGTTATTCCGTAGCTGGTGTTTGTAGCTTCGCGAGCCGGTAGGCAAAAGCGGGGCGGGATAGGCCCAGTAGCCTGGCTGCCTTTGACACATTGTCTTCGGATAGTGCCATGGCCTTGCGCACCAGTTCCGCCTCCACCGCTTCCATGGATACAGACTGCTCAAAAATGGTGTCGGCCCAGCTGCTGTGGCCACTACCCGTCGATGTCGTCGCGGTTAGACCATCGATCGCAATATCGACATCCAGCGGTTGTGCTGCTGCGCTGGTGCCCGACAGCAGGGAGTCCGCGGTAATTCGTTGATTTTTCTCAGTCAGGATCACCCCGCGTTCAATAGTGTTTTCAAGCTCGCGGATATTGCCAGGCCAAGGGTGATTTAGGAGATGGCCCATCGCCCGGTCTGTCAGGCCCAGGGTTTTTGTTGTATAGAGCGACTCGTATTTGTCGACAAAAAATTCTACCAAAAGCGGTATATCATCGTGACGTTCTCTAAGCGGGGGTATGTGCAGAGGGAAAACATTGAGCCGGTAGAACAGATCAGCGCGAAATTTTCCCAGTTTTACAGCTTCCTCCAGGTCTTCGTTAGTGGCGGCTATAATGCGCACATCGACGCTGCGGGTTTGGGTGCCGCCCACGGGCTCGAATTCGCGTTCCTGCAATACCCTTAGCAAGCTGGCTTGGGCGCGGGCCGACAACTCGACCACTTCATCGAGAAAAATTGTACCCATATTTGCGCGCTCAAATCGTCCTTTTCTTGCGTGTGTTGCCCCCGTGAAGGCACCTTTTTCTACTCCGAATAGTTCGGCTTCCAGCAGCTCCTGAGGAATCGCCGCACAGTTAAGGGCAATAAAGGGCATCTCGGATCGTTCACTGTGCATGTGTATACCTTTCGCAATCATCTCTTTACCCACACCGGTCTCGCCGGTCAACAGGACAGAGGCTTTAGATGTGGCGACCTTGTTTGCCATGGTACACATCTTTTTAAAAACAGCAGATTCGCCAATCAGCGTCGAAAAAATCCGCTCTTCACTACCGTCTTCAAAAGATGATTGGCCAATCGACTTGGCCTGTAGGTCATACAGTGTTTCGATTAAGGAATCTGAGCTGCTAAAAATCCCGTAGTCCGCCGCGTCCTCCCACTCAGCCAGTGGTTTGCCAATGATGCGACACTCACTGTCGCCCTTGCCTCGGCATGAAACCTCCCTAAATAAAATATCAAAGCCCATAATGGCGGCGCTAAATCCGCAGGCGTAACCGAGTAGGTTCCAGCATACTGGCAGGTCAAGAACGCCCATTTCCGCAAGAGAAATATCAACTTCGTAAGAGTCGACCCAAGTGAACTCCATCAAGAATTGTTTTTCAGCGGGGTCTATTTCCAGCTTAGTGGGCACTACCTTAGCCATACCTCGAAGCATATGTAGTTGGGGCCCTGCCAGGAATAGGTCTGTAAGACTGGCCTTAGGTCTTTGTTTGCGGGCTAGTTCAGCATCGATCTCGCCATTTCGAAACCCCGAGCGCATGAACAAGTTTCGCGAGCGCTCAACACCTATGGAGGTGACAATTTCTCGCCATATGGTGGCCATGGCGGGAAGGGTCTGGAGGATGCCCCGTTGTTCATCCAACCATACTTTCCCCTGTTCGGGGTTGAAATGGACGTGGCTGGAAAGATCCGAAGCATCGGGAAGCTGAATTACCACAGCAAGCTCCTTTTGTAGGGCGGGGGAGTTCTGAACATATTATTTTTGCTTATCGATTCACTATATCATCAATTCAGAAGATCGACAAAGTCCTGCTTTTCTGTTGGCTGGCTAGCTATTTTATCAAATAGTAATAATCTGTCAGATCCGCGCTATCGCTCGTTATGCCTTCTCCTGTGGTATAAATTTTGCTTTAGGAATAACTATATTGTTTATTTTATCGGGCATAACGGATGTCATATCAGGTAAGAGTTGGGCACCTGGGGCAAATTTTCCAGGTGGAGGAGGGGCAAACCATTCTCGATGCTGCTCTGCGCTGCGGTTTATACCTGCCCCACGCCTGCTCTAAGGGCGTGTGTTCGGCCTGTAAAATCCAAATAGTGCAGGGAGAGGTCGATGTCGGCAACGCGTCCGAGTTCGCCTTGATGGATAGCGAGCGCGATGAGGGTCAGTGCCTTGCCTGCTGCGCATCACCGCTGAGTGACCTGGTCATTGAAGCGGATGTGGATGAAGAGCCGGATGCTGAACACCGCACTGTTAGCGATTATCAGGGTGTCGTTACCAGCATCAAGACGCTTGCACCCAATATTAAGTCTGTTTTTCTCGCCCTGGGGGATGACGGAATTGCTTTTCAGGCGGGGCAATATATCAATTTACACGTTCCCGGAATCGGAGGTGGACCGCGAGCATTCTCTATCGCGAGCCCGCCTTCTTCGAACAATGTAATCGAACTCAACGTTGCCTTGATTGAAGGGGGTGAGGCGACCCACTACATTCACAACGCGCTGAAAGTGGGAGATGTTCTAAGTTTTAGTGGTCCTTATGGGCATTTTCACCTGCGCAAATCACTTCCTGAGCCACTCGTATTTTTCGCCGGTGGCTCGGGCTTGTCTGGGGTCAAATCGATGATCATGGAGCTTGTTGAGGGCCATGACCCCAGACCGGTAACACTGATCTATGGTGTTCAAGTTGAAGAGGAGGCCTACTACCGGGAATTGTTTGAGCTCTACGCTCGTGAGCGCCCCGGTTTTACGATGTTGCTTGCGGTGAATGAGCCTGGTTCGAAGAATAGTCACGATGGTGGCTGGGGCTTCCTGCAGCAGTGCGCCAATCAGCACTTTGAGGGTAATTTTGAAGGCAACAACGCGTATGTTTGCGGGCCTCTCGACATGGTCGACGCTTGTCTGACTAGCCTGATTCAGGGCCGATGCTTTGAAAAGCATATTTTTGTCGAAAATTTCTACAATAGAGGCAGTCAAGTAAGCAGGTCGAAGCACGTCCTCTTCAAGTACATCTAGGCTCACCTATAAACCCGGGTAGTCGCACTCGGTGACTTTTTATCATCTGCTCAATCCTCTGTCTGTGATTTCTAGAAAGTTAACCAAATGGCAATGCTATGTATAAGTACACGTTCCTAAGATACGCGCATCAATTGGTTGTTTGTATCTTGGCATCGCATTTGCATATGTAAGCGTGTGTTGCAAATTTAGTTGAGTTATTCTAGCATGCTTGCATGTTAGTATGCGTACTATAAAATAAAGCAGGAGTGTGCCTTGAGATTTTTTCCCACCATGGCGTTCGTTGCCAGGGCGCTATTGTTCGCAGTTGCTAGCTACTATGCGACCTGGGCCAGTGCTGCTGATGAAACCGAGTCGTTTCATCGCTTTTGGCCGGACAATTTATTTGCTGTGGATTTTGTGTCCGAGCAAACAGGCTATATCGCCGGTCAGGGTGGGACTGTATTGCGTACCACCGACGGCGGTGAGAACTGGGACGCGTTGTATATTGGCAAAAATGAGCTGATTCGGAGGCTCGATTTCGTCAGCGAAAAAGAGGGTTGGGCGATTGGCCACCGTGGCTCCATATTCCATACAGCGAATGCGGGAGAGGATTGGGAAGTTCAGTTTGAAGTCCCCGGCACTTATTTGCGTGATGTTGCCTTTGCGGACAAGAAGCATGGCTGGGTGGTCGGCCACGGCGCCACCATTTTACATACCGCTGACGGTGGTATCAGCTGGCAGAAACAGGAAATGCGAGGTTTTAACGGGCGTGATCTGCCCCGCTTTCACGGTGTCTATGCTCGGGATCAAAACACCGCAGTGGTGGTGGGAGAGTTTGGCACTGTCGTCCACACTGAAAACGGCGGCGAGTTGTGGCTCCTTACGCCATCCGACATCGGCGTTACATGGCTGGCAGTGTCCGGTCAGGGGGGCTTGATTTATACGGTGGGTGCAGATGGTACTGCAGCCTATCTGGCATTGGCTACGGATGCGCAGCGAAAGGAAATTGACAGGGAAACTGCTGAGGTTGCGGTAAAGAAAGAACTAAAGGCGCGCAAAAAAGCTAAGCGGCGCAAAAAAGAATTTGTAGCCAAGATGGTTGAAGCGCTGCCCCGCGCTGATATCGAGTATATCGTTAATCCCATCGATACGGGAACGGAGGAGCATCTTTTTGATTTGACCGCGTTATCCGATGGATCAGCACTGGTGGTGGGCCGTTCTACTGTGCTCAAAGTATCAGTAAATGGCGCCGAGCCACTGTCTCCCGCCATCGATGTGCCTCTCGGCTTTGTTTGGATGGGCGGTGTTTCAGTCGCGCCATCGGGCACTTTCTGGGCAGTGGGGATTCGCGGGATGGTGGTGAAGGGTGATACAACAACGTTGCAGTTCGCCACCGCTTTTAATCTTGCCTCTTCAGACAATATAACCCTAATAAGTAATCAGTGGACGGTACGCAATGGTCAGTAGAGTTAGCAGGTTTGTGACGAGCCGAGCGAAGGCAGTCTTCGCGATCTTGATGCTGCTCACAGCTGTGCCTACGTATTTTGCCTACAGCGGCTTATCTCTCAATGTGGTGCTTGAAGAAATGCTGCCGGAGGGCTCGAAGAACGTCGAGTTATTCCAGCGTTTTGGCGCCGAGTTTGGCGGCGCCAATACCACGCTGATAGAGGTGAAAAATGAAAAGGGCAACATCTACTCAATAGATTTCCTGGAGAAGTACAAGGCGATAGCGGACGAGGCCTATTACAATCCCGATACGCAGCGTCACCTCAGCCAGTCGTTGGTCTTGCGTAAAACCAAAGCGATTAGCGGCGGGGGTGGTAAGGTGGAAATCAGCGCCGTTTTATGGCCAGACTTGCCCCGGGATGAAGAGGCCATGGCGCAGTTCCGGCGAACAGTCAATAACCAGTACCGAGGATTTCTGGTCTCCGACGATGAAACATCGGCGATGGTGATTGTCGATTTCAAAGACGATATTGACTTTGAAAAGACCTTGGAATTTTTCCAAGAGCTGCGCACCAAATATGAAGATGACAGCCTGACGTTGCAGGTCGTGGGCCGACCCATATTATTGGGTTATATCTACCAGTCGCTGGATTCAGTTCTTTTAATTATGCTGACATCGCTACTCATTATTGCGTCTGTTCTTTACCTTTACTTCAGAACCTGGATCGGTGTATTTGTGCCGATGTTTACGGCGACCATCGCCACCACCTGGGGGCTTGGCGCAATGGGGTTCGCGGGGTATAACCTGGATCCGCTACTGATTCTGTTGCCGGCATTTATTTTCGCCATTGTGTTGTCCCATGGCGTTCAGTTGACAACACGAATACTGGATCACCTGTCAGATGAGGGCGTCAATCCCGAGAACTGTGTAGAGATAAC
>JABIVN010000422.1 GCA_018667205.1 Gammaproteobacteria bacterium
GCCTGAATCGCCTGAATCGCTCTCATCCTGGTCAGACGGCTCACCTTTTTCGCTAAGCTCTCCTTTACCCGGCCCCGGCTCACCTTCACTGCTGTTTGCCCCATCCTCCAGAGTAACTCTTGCCTTTGCCTCAGCGACTGCCTCTCGATACTCCGCCATCACCAACGCCACCTCTCGCTCACTACCCTCACTCACGGGGGCCAAGAGGGCTCTGAGCAATTCACTTTCATCTTTTTCGAACACGCCAACCCAGTCATCGACTCCGGAGAAATAGGCGGCAAAGGCCTGGTCAAAACGATCGTAGTATTTTTCATCTTTGACCAGCGATAACCGGCTCAAGAAATAGAACTCGTCCTGGTCCGCGAAAATCAAACGATGACTGAAAATCGACAGCAGATCGATCAGCTCACGAATCGATATTGGCACGCGATGTCTACGTAGGTGCTCAAAGAAATCTAGTAACATAAGGACAGAATGGTTCAGCTAATCAACGTTAAAACGGCATACCGTTATTATAACGGACTGTCCAACGAGTGTATTCTGTTCGGGCTGAACTGAAAAGAAGCTCATACGCCAAAACTTCATGGGCGTCAGCAAAGGCAGCGCGGTCGGGGTTGGCGTTTAGCGGTGTTATTTTACCTGCACCATCCTGACAGGTCAGTGTGTGCCGCCGATGGCACACGGCGGCGGCACACGGCGATGGCCCACGTCGATGGCCCACGTCGATGGCCCACGACGATAGCCCTCGCCGAATCTTAGACTATGCCCCTTTTTAACAGCGCGGTTTTTATCAAGGCGATTGCGAACCTCGTAAGGCTAAACTCCTTTAAATACGGGTTTTCGTTTTTCTTTAAACGCCGCACGCCCTTCCTTATAATCGTCACTGTCAAAACAGCGGTTGATCATCGTTGATATAGACTCAAGGTCCCGTCTCTCCGGGTCCTTGACCGCTTCGTTAATCGCCGCCTTCGCTGCCTTAACGGTCAGTGGCGCATTGGCCGCTATCAGCGCAGCGTAATCTCTCACGGCAAGTTCAAGCTCATCGATCTCACAAACCCGATTAACCAGGCCCATCTGGAAGGCTTCATCTGCCGCCATAAACCTCGCTGAGAACATAATGTCTTTTGCCCGCGATGAACCAACCAGCTCCGTGAGACGCTTGAGCCCTTCATACTCATAACCAAGACCCAGCTTCGCAGCCGGTATGCCAAAAGTTGAATCCGGCGTCGCAAAGCGAACATCAGCGCTTAGCGCCGTCGCAAGGCCGCCACCGATGCAAAAGCCTTGGATCATCGCAATCAGCGGTTTATCCAAATTGACCAACCACCGGTTAGCGCTGGCTGCGACTTTTCCGTAAGATTCTTTCTGCGCGGCGCTAGAACGTTTAGCGTCAAACTCTGAAATATCAGCGCCCGATACGAAAGCTTTGTCGCCAGCACCCTTCATCACTACCACTCGTACACGGTCATCAAGCTGAAAAGCTTCCAAAATAGTCGCGAGCCCCTCCCACATTTCCAATGAGATCGCGTTACGACGCTCAGGACTATTGAATGTCACCCAGCCAATCCCATCTTCCACGTGAGCCAGCATTTTCTTGGTTTTTAGTTCCATCGTTGGTTCTCTCTAAATAGCACCCGTTAGCCTTAGCCGATTAATGTCTTCAGCATTAAAACCCATTTCAATCAGGACCTCATCCGTGTGCTCACCGAGCACAGGACCGGGTCGTTCGAAATGATCACTGAGCGGGAATGTACTAATGTTTATTGGTGAACGAACAAGGTCGAAATCACCGGTCTCTTCGCGGCTGGTGGTGCGACGCATTTTTAGTGATTGAACATGCTCATCTTCAAATGCTTCAGCAATGTCGTATATTGGCCCACACGGACAACCAGCAGCGTTAGCGAGTTGCACCAGCTCAGCCGTCATCATGCCGGTCGTAATTCCGTTGATCGATTGCCATAGTTCATGGCGATTAACAATTCTTGCTTTAGCGCTCCTGAACTTTTCGTCCTCTGCAAGCTCCGGTTGCCCTAGGGCGGTCGTCAATGCACCGAACATCTTGTTGGTGCTCGCCGCCAAATTGACCATGCCATCTGACGTATAAAAGACACCCATCGGAGAATTCGTAGGGTGGTTGTTGCCCTCTTGACCTGCGACTTCACCAGCCATGGTGTACCTGGCGCCCTGAAAATCCAGCTTACTTAGCATCGACTCAAGCAGAGAAGTATGGACCCAGCTTCCTTCACCGGTTTTTTCCCGGTGAAGCAGCGCCATCAGGATCCCCTGCCCCAAGAACATACCGGCGGACGTATCACTGATGGCAATGCCGACCCGCATCGGGCCTTCTCCCGGCTGCCCTGTAATAGACATAAGACCACTCATGCCCTGCACAACTTGATCAACGCCCGGGCGTTCACTGTAAGGGCCTTCCTGACCAAACCCGGATACGCTCGCATAAACGATGCCGGGGTTAACTTTTTTGACAGCTTCAAAGTCGACGCCCAATCGATATTTCACATCCTTGCGGAAGTTTTCGACCACGACATCAGCCTTCGCGGCTAATTTTAAAAACAACGCGAGTCCATCAGCGGACTTCAGGTTAATCGTTATGCCGCGTTTATTACGATGGAGGTTCTGTGAATCAGGGCTCAGCCGACCACCGGTAACATCCCCGATTTTCGCCTCGAGTGGCGGTTCAATTCGGATCACGTTTGCGCCCCAATCTGCAAGCAGTCGGACCGCAGTGGGTCCCGCTCGAGCAATCGTCAGATCCAGGACGGTGTAGTCAGATAGCGGCAGGCTCATTTGTCCAGAATAGCACGCAGTTCCAGCGCAATTTCACTGATTTTAGCCTGCAGCAATCGGGTATTTGTCGGCCCCATTCGTACTAGCTGTTTCTGCGCCGCACTTAAGGATTCAAGTTTAGGGTCAGCAAACCTATACATAACAACTGGTTGAACAAGGCGAATTTGTCCTTCAATAATTGGCGTCTCCAGTAATCGACCAATCGCCTGGAACATCACATCATCGAAGGCCTGGTTACCGTAGCCGAGTTCCGCGTGAGCATCTTGAACAAGCGGGCGGAGTAAATGGTAGAACTCAGCCGCTCTTTTAGCGTCAATGGAAACCGCAATCTCAACAAACGGCGTGTACCTGCTATAGGATGCATGATCTAGTTCGATCGTTTTTTCATCTACCTTCCGAACCAGGAACGGGCCTCCAGGGGCCAGTGACCTGACGGGTTCTTTGGCAATCTGCCCGCGAGCAACGTTGTCAGTAAAGGCAACAAACTTTCGGATCAGCTGGTTAGGTGCCAGCCAGGCGTTGACACCTTCGCGTCTCGTCAGACTGACCACACCTTCCCTGAATAGCTGATCACTGTCGTCCAACACAGGCAACACAAAATCGGGCTTTTCTTCTTCGACCTGCACTTCGTTCAACGGTACAACCTGAGGCTCGGGCTCAGGTTCGGGTTCGGGTTCGGGTTCGGGTAGAGACACCGGTATTACAGCTTCCACGACCCCAGGTATTTCGATTTTTTCTACGACCGGCGGTTCAGGTGTACTGGTCATCACGAAGTAACCGACCACGCCAACAATCGCCACCAACACAATGATGAACATGATCACTATCGGTCTACTATCTCTGCTATCGGCCATCAGCTTTCCTAATCTCGAGTGCCCCTATTGTATTCATCATTGTGAATAAAGCAGCGATAAAAAGTCAGTTTTTGATTCTTTCCATTGTATCTTCAGAATACGTCAGATTTTCGCTCTCTTTGAGCATCACCAAACTTGATCCAGGACTAGGTAAGCGCCCTTGCCCTGACCAGTTCATGCACCATTAACTGACCGGCTTCCGCTAATGACCTTCCGAAGGTAAAGACCCCATCTTCGTGCCCACCCATTGAAAATATACCCGGAGACGCCATATTCGTGATCAGCCGCCTGACCTCTTTAGCCATTTCTGGCGTTCCATAGGCGACGGTCTCATCTGTCACCGCGATACCCAATTCAGCCGAATTCCGCCAGATACTAGGGCTGTGGGCATGCAACGCACATGTCACTGATTCATGAACGTCATAAATAGAGGCATGAGACAATGATTCCGACGATGGCTTGACCGACCCCTTGGCATCCACTGCATTACGCTCCAGGTTCCAAGTTTCGCAGACCGCATAGTCATCCAGGGTGACAGCCTCAAGTCGTCCTGTCTGGGTTCCGGAAATGACAAACCCACCAGCACAACGCTGCGATATGTTGCCGAACCCGTACCCATCATATCGGCCGGGGATTTGGCCTAACAACCCAAGCTCTTTAAGCACGGTCCGCCAGGCAGACAACTCAGCCACATTGACGCCCACTACTCTCTCGGTGCGGAAAGTCAGGTTGAATTTAATGACGCCTTCAGTCTCTGCCATCAGTTAATCCTTCATTACTTTAGCAATTGATTCAATGTAGGGCGGCTCAAGCAACCCTGCATCGGTAATAATACCGGTGATCAGTTTATGGGGTGTAACGTCAAACGCAGGGGACCTCGCGGCAACACCAATCGGCGCGATCTGGTGTCCTGCATACTCTTTAACTTCCGAAGGGTCCCGTTCTTCAATCTCAATATCGGCACCAGAGTTTGTTTCTATATCCACTGTTGAAAGGGGGACCGCCACATAAAAGGGGATCGAAAAATACTGGCAAAGAATCGCCAGGTTCATTGTGCCAATTTTGTTGGCAGTGTCACCGTTCGCCGCGATCCGGTCTGCTCCCACGATCACCATGTCGACTTTCCCTTCTGACATAATGTGGGCAGCCATATTGTCTGAAATTAGCGTGCAATCTACGTCGTTACGATGCAACTCATACGCGGTCAGTCTTGCGCCCTGCAGCAGCGGCCTTGTTTCATCGACAAACACGTGAACCTTTACACCCTTCTGACGGGCGCGGTAGATTGGCGCGAGCGCCGTGCCAAGCTCAGATACAGCGAGACTACCGGCGTTACAGTGGGTCAGCAAATTCGGATAAGCCTCCACCAATGGCAATCCAACATCCGCGATGGCATTGCATGCCACCCTGTCTTCCTCGTGGATTGACTGTGCTTCCTGTAATAAATCCGCAAACAGACTGGCATCGTTAAGACAACGCTGCTCATACTGACGCATCCGGTTTACGGCCCAGGCAAGGTTGACCGCCGTCGGCCTTGCACTGATCAGGTAGTCACATCGCTCA
>JABIVN010000423.1 GCA_018667205.1 Gammaproteobacteria bacterium
AATTCCAGCCGATACTTCCCCAAGGTAATGTCGAACGCCTGCTCCCAGGATTCCACCCGACCATCAGCATCCGTCTGCCCGTTTGAGATTAGCTGATCACCTGAGTACAAGCTGACAGCTATCCCCGCTGCCGGTTTACCTGTAACCAAATCAAGAATATGGGTGGTAATGGGTCGCCGATCACTCATTTAGTCATCCTCCAGTAATATCGACAGGCGAAGGTTCATAATCTTACCCTGCTCTATTGCACCATTAGCCAACTCTTCATCAGGCCTGTTGTTGATACGCTCTTCCAGCAGCGCAAGCATTTCTGACGCTGACTTACCGGTCGCACAGATTATAAAAATAAAGCCAAATTTTTCCAGATACACCTGGTTTTGCTGACGTAACGCCAGTAAGACAACTTCAGCAGCATCGATCACCTGCCCTTGCTCGACGCTAGCTGTGGACGCGTACTTGTCACGTAACGCGTTCATGTCACCAATTTGTGGGTGACCCGAAAAAGCTTCCAATATTTCTTCTTCGGTCGCCCTTCGCCACTCAGTCACACAGCACTCCCTTAGATCTTCAGTTGTGGAAAATGGCGCGGACAGGGCCACCCGTTCTGCCCATGCTGAGCCACTGCAGCACCCTAGGAGTCGCGCCCTAAGCTCTCCCGTCGTGAGGTCATTGATCGCATTGATATTCATGTCTGCGGAGGGAACGCCGCTCGGATTTCTTTCCAGGTTAGGTCGGGCTTAATCTGACTCGCTTTCACTCGATCCAATGACAGGATCTGTGCCGCTACAGAAACGGCGATCTCCATCGGTAATTTTCCTTTCACCGCCGGCATTCCGATCGGGCAGCGACAACGTTTGCGGTCGTCCTCGCTCACGCCATCCTTCTCAAGCCTGGCATAAAAGCGTTTCGCCTTGGTATCGGAGCCTATCAAGCCAACGTAGTCAATTTCAGTTTCAGTTAACACCTTATGCGTTAATTGATAGTCCAGCGCATGATCATGAGTAATGATGATGCAACGATGAGCATCGGTAAGCTCATTGACGTAGGCAACCGGGTCGTCGACGCACACCAGCCTCACATTCGCGGAGACAGAAACCGGGAACTGTTCCTGACGGGAATCGACCCACTCAATTCGTGCGTCGCATTGCGCCAATACCTGCATTAGCGCGCTTGCCACATGGCCTGCGCCAAAAAGGGCCAGTCGCATGGCTGTCACTGGAAAGGATTCAACGAGCACCGTCACACTGCCGCCACAACACTGATCAGCCTTGGTGGCGAGTGGATAATGATCAATTTTCTGCGCAGGCACTCGAGAGGCGAGCATCTCTCTTGCCGCCTCGATCACTTTAAACTCGAGTTGCCCACCACCAATAGTGTCGAAGATCGTGGCTTGCGTAACCACCATCTTTGCCGACCCATCCCTTGGGGTCGAACCCGTGGTGCTGATGACCGTTGCAACCGCAAACGGATCACCGGCATTGTGACAATGCATCACAGCCTGTTGCCAATTCATACTCATTTCGTGGAATACTCTTTTGCAGCATTGATCGCGTAATAAACCTCTTCCGGGGTCGCCGGGGCATTCATTGGCGGGTTAATTTGATAGTCTGAAAAACTAGCGGCAGCATCGCGAAGCGCGCACCAGACCGACAACGCCAGCATCAAGGGTGGTTCACCCACCGCTTTAGACTGGTAGATAGTTTTCTCCTGGTTGGGCTCATGATAAAGCTGCACTGAAAACTTCTCTGGTACGTCATAGGCTGTGGGGATCTTGTAGTTGGCAGGGCTATTTGAGATCAACCGGCCGGTATCATCCCAGAGCAGCTCTTCGGTGGTCAGCCACCCCATACCCTGAACAAATCCCCCTTCTATCTGGCCAATATCAATAGCGGGGTTAATAGAATTACCGACGTCATGAAGAATGTCGACCTGCGAGAC
Organism: Gammaproteobacteria bacterium; assembly: GCA_018667205.1. Taxonomy (GTDB): domain Bacteria; phylum Pseudomonadota; class Gammaproteobacteria; order Pseudomonadales; family Azotimanducaceae; genus UBA9659. The sequence continues at coordinate 1,939 of JABIVN010000423.1, forward strand.
ACGGTATTCTCCGGTAAGCCCATCAACAATAACCTCAGATAGTGCAGCACCATTGGCAAAATAAAAGAACGGGTGCCCTTTACCCGTTTCCTTGTCAAAATTAATCTTCGGTGTTTTGTAGAATCCAGTGGCAGACAACTGTATCCGATTCATATACGCAGATTTAACCACATCATCGAATGAACGAGCGTCCCCGCGCACCATAACCTTATCGTTTTCAATGATCACTTCGTTGCTTGAAACACCCGAATCACTTGCAACAAACTCGATCAGACGCCGCTTGATTTTTTGCGCTGCATTCTGAGCGGCCATTCCGTTAAGGTCGGTACCAGCGGATGCGGCAGTCGGTGATGTGTTGGGTACCTTGTCAGTCCGAGTTGAAGAGACCATCACCCGCTCGTACGAAACACCCAGCGTACTCGCTACCACCTGTGCAATCTTGGTGTACAAACCCTGGCCCATTTCTGTGCCGCCATGATTGATGTGGACGCTGCCGTCGGTGTAAATATGTAATAGCGCGCCTGCCTGGTTGAGGTGCGTTGAGGTAAAGGAAATACCGAACTTGACCGGTGTTAACGCCAAGCCTTTTCTTAAGTCGTCGTTTTCTTTGTTGAAAGCAGAGATGGCATTTCTTCGATCTCGATAACCGGCATCCTCTGCCAGTTTTTCCATCATGTCGCGCAGCATATGCTGCTCAATTTTCTGACCGTATGGGGTTTCATCTCTGCCCGGCGCATAAAGGTTGTCCAACCGCACATCCAAAGGGTCACGACCAACCTTTCTGGCAATGTCATCCATCATTGATTCAGCTGCGATCATTCCCTTTGGGCCACCGAAGCCCCTAAACGCCGTGTTCGAAACCGTATTCGTTTTGCAGCGATAACCATTGATACGGGCTGCGGGATAATAGTGGGCGTTGTCCGCATGAAACATGGCCCGATCCACAATACCCTCCGACAGATCAGCCGTGCAGCCACAAAGACCCGCCAATTCCATCTGGACGCCCGTAATGATCCCTTGATCGGTG
>JABIVN010000424.1 GCA_018667205.1 Gammaproteobacteria bacterium
ATGAAACGCTTTAGGAAAGTCGAGATCGTGGGCGATATTGAACGCACACACTCCTCTTTTGTTAAGGGCTATACCCGCATGCCTGTAAGAGTCCACGAATGGTAACGACAGAAGATCTTCTATCACTCAAACAGCAGATGTCTGCGAAGCAACTCTCCGGAGAAGTCGACTACCATCGCCTCTGGATATCCCAACTGGACTGCTCATGGTCTGCAGAACAAACAGCTTTCGCCGGTGGGCTTATCTCTGACAGGCTCGCGTTTCTGTTTATCTCTGGTTACCAGGCTGCTGTAAGACGGACGTTTAACCTGACAAAACCTACATGGACCGTCCTGGCGATATCTGAAGACCGCAACCCTGACCAGCCCAGACCTGGACTCACCGAATCGAACGATAGGGTGAGTGGCTATAAAACCTGGGTGGCGAGTAGTCGGTTTGCAGAAGATATTATCGTCTCTGTTGATACGACGAAGTTATACATCGCCAACAGGACCACGCCTGGCTTGCAGTTGGTACACAAGGAGGCACCTGGGTTTCTTGGAGACATGAGCCAAGGCGTTGCCCAGTTCACCGATGTCGCAATCAGCGAACTACAGGTGCTTGGTGAGTTTGACCTGAAATTATTTGCGAAACGGGAACCCCTGTACATTTATTTTGCTTTCTGTGGATTTCTGCATCGAAGGGGCACGGCTGATATCAAGTCACTACTGGAAGACTTATTAATAATCGCTTCCGGTGATTTCACTGACCCGATCCACAAGGCGCTTTTTGCAAAAACAGACACCAGGATTAGTGAAATTTTTTCTAACCTTGCGCCAGCGCTATTTGCCGGAGACTACGAGAAAGATAAAGGGTTGATGTCTCTTTATTCGAAGGTCATTCAGAAAAGAGCGGGCCTGGGTTAGTTCTCCCGCCCAATTGCCTGGTGGTCACGTGAAACCTCTACGAATTCACCAACAGACAGTATCCGAGCCAACCGACCTTGATCCCTAAAGGGTCAAGCGGACCGTTAAGGTAAGCAATAACGGCCCGGCGTCGTGGATGGCAATACGCTAATCGGCTCAGTCATTTGACGCTAAATTATTGGTGCTATCAAAGAATACCTGATCGCGAATACCTGAATGATGCGCAAAAAAAAGGCCATCCTTAGATGGCCCATAAAGGGCCCAAGCCCCTTTCGAAAGCTTGGCCCGAGGGAAAAACCTTAACGCCTTACAAATTCAGGATAGGCTTCCACACCACACTCGCTGACATCAACACCCGCATGTTCTTCTTCTTCTGTTACCCGTATACCGATTACCAGCTTCAGAACGAACCAGACGACAAAGCTGGCCCCAAATACCCAACCGAAGATCGTCAGCGCACCTACAATCTGGCCAGTGAAGGACGCAGCAGGATTGGTGAGCGGCACCAGCAATAGTCCGAGCAAACCGCAGGTACCGTGTACAGAAATCGCCCCTACGGGGTCATCAATCTTAACCTTGTCCAGAAAAACGATTGATAATACGACCAGTACTCCCCCGATTGCGCCAAACAGCGTTGCTTCAAGTGCCGTAGGTGTGGAAGGTTCTGCAGTGATTGCCACCAGCCCGGCCAGCGCACCATTCAGCAACATCGTCAGGTCCGCTCGACCAAACATAACCCTTGCCGCAATCAGGGCCGCGATCGCACCTCCGGCAGCCGCTGCGTTGGTATTAAGGAAAACCATGGCCACTGCGTTGGCATTGGAAATATCACCTAGCTTCAACACTGAACCGCCGTTAAACCCAAACCAGCCCATCCAAAGGATAAAAGTACCTAGTGTTGCAAGCGGCAGGTTCGCACCTGGAAGCGCATACACCTGGCCATCAGGCCCATACTTGCCCCTTCGTGAACCGAGCAGGATCACCCCGGCCAAGGCCGCAGAAGCGCCCGCCATGTGAACAATGCCAGACCCTGCAAAGTCAGAAAAACCAAGGTCACCCAGGTTGTAAAGACCAAACACGTCAGCACCGTTCCAAGTCCATGAACCCTCCATTGGGTAGATTAGGCCTGTCATCACTATGGCAAACGCGAGAAATGCCCAAAGTTTCATCCTTTCAGCAACCGCACCAGAGACGATAGACATTGCGGTAGCAACGAAAACCACCTGAAAGAAGAAGTCTGCCGCATCCGCGTAAACCGCACCGCCGCCGAAGCCTTCTTCTCTGGATTCCGCCAGAACTGTTTCCGTTAAAGCTTCCGCCGATGCTGCACCATCAAGCTCGATGCCGCTAAGGAAGATACCTCCACCGTACATAATGGCGTATCCACAAACCAGATACATGATGCATGAGATGGCAAAAAGCGCCATATTTTTTGTCAGTATTTCCGCGGTGTTCTTTGAGCGAACAAGACCCGCTTCCAGCATGGCGAAACCGGCTGCCATCCACATGACGAGTGCGCCACACACAAGAAAGTAAAATGTGTCTAATGCGTATTGAAGTTCTAGTGACTGATCCAAGATGATCCCTCCGATAGTTTTAAAAGTTGCTAAATTCGACATCTCTAAAAGCAATGTTGATGCCAGAAATGGTGAGTAGGAGAAATTATTTAGTTTGAGTGGTTTCAGGCCCGTTTTGACCTTCTTTGGTGCAAAAACTCGATGCAAAAACGCGCCATGTCGCACCTTAATGAGGCGTTCAGATTCCAGCCCGCACTATCTTGAGGCACTATCTTGAGGCACTATCTTGAGGCACCAGTTTGGGCCTGACTTTCAAACACGAGCATTCAAGAAACTTAGACCAG
>JABIVN010000045.1 GCA_018667205.1 Gammaproteobacteria bacterium
AGCGGCATGAGTCGTTTAAGTTCAGGGTAGGCTTCAAATTTACCAGTCTCCTCAACCTCGAGCATGCTTTTTTTCAGTAGTTCGAGACCCTGTTCCATAGGCATTGCCGTAATTAGCCACTTCGCCCATGGGTAATTTTCCAGTTCTGGATTGTTCCACCACTTTGCATGAAGCCGGGCGAATTGTTCTATGACTTCCCGCGAGGTTTCCTTGTCCGTGCCGATGACCTGGTCGCTGGCTTCTCCCGGTGCTAGGTCTTCCAATAAAAGGACAAAGTGGTTGGACGCTTCGATATACGTCGAGTGATAACATTCGGGAATCGGAACGCCTACCCTATCGCCAATGTCCCTGTAGAAACCAATTTCTCGCTGATACAGCTTTTGTTCTGCCGCCATATCTCGAGTTTCCTGTTTGGTTGACGCGAACTTTGCCACAAGGCTCGTTGGCGCCCCTGCCGCTTCCTCGTTGTAGGACAGTGCGACTCGCGCCAGTTGACCCATGAACCCTTCACCCACACCAATAATGCGGGGCTCAAAAGCTGACAATGTAGCGCCTTTTAGATGCGGTGCCATGGCTGCTTGCAGCCATTCAAGTGTTAGATCATCGGCTGTCAGTGGCTGAACATTATTGTTGAGGTCGACTTTTTTCGGGTCGATTTTGGATTCCGCGGGTAAGTGTTTGTGGTGGTTTAGCACAATAATCTCTGGGTCAGCGTCGTCTGGTAGGATCATCTCGGTGACCGCCGCGTTATGCATAATAAACTGAGGACCGAATGCCGGTTTGCTACCGGTTAATCGAGCAATCAGTTGGGCGATTGCTCCGCCGTGGCTGACGATGATCAAGTTCTCGTTAGGGTGAAGGGCTCGAATTTCGAGTAATGATTGTTCCATTCGGTCTGCGACTGCTCGCGGCGACTCGCCATGATGTCCGGTGAAGTCGTCATCACGGATTGAATGCTCTGCATAACCGAACTCGTATAGTTCCTTGTAAGAGACACCCTCAAGGTCACCGAGATTACCTTCCATCAATCCGGGATGGATGTTGATAGGGAGTCCCAATGCCTCAGCAATTGCCAGGCCCGTGTCATGAGCACGTGATAGCGGGCTGCAGTAGACTTTGTCGTAGCGCCGTTTCCAAGTGCGCAACATTTCCGCAGTGCTATGTGCCTGTTTTACCCCGTGTTCGTTGAGGGGAGATTCAGTTTGACCATGGGCAATCTGTTCGCGATTGCCTTGTGTTTCGCCGTGCCTGACCAGTAGCAGGTGTCGTTCAGTTTTCATGTTTTACGCCGTATCCTCTTTGATGTAACGAAGGTCTACAGGAATAGCGATCATCGACTTGACCTTCTGTATACCGGGTGACTTCAATCGATTTGTCTTCCTGACTCCTTCAATTACAACGGCGCAGTAAACGGGGAATAAACAACAATAGGTTGTGCGCTGATACAGTCATAACGACCGCTTCGATGCTTTTTTGTTAAAAGGGACGGAGGGAGTTAGATTCTGCCTAGCCCCGTCCCCTTTAACAGCCCCGTTTTAAAATATCCGTTGGCTTATGCCATTTGTGACGTAAATGACGCAAGGTCGAAGTAGTCTCGCCAGAGGCTGATCTTGCCGCCCGTGATAACGAACGTACCCATGACCGGCAGTTCGACGCGCTTGCCTCCGGGCATGTCGAATTTGTCTATGCGCTCTGTGAGGACCTTGTTACCGTTTTCTGCAATAGACAGCACTACCCAGTCCACAGCTTCCGGTGCCATACCGCGCATCGCAGCGTCTACCGCGGGTTTCCCCTCTGTTATTGCCATCGGGACGTTGTCCCAAATAATATCATCGGTTAACAGGTCCGCCGCGGCGTCCCAGTCCATGGTGTTCCAAGCTTCTATAAAAGACATGACGATAGCTGAATTAGACATGATGCTTCCTTACATTGAGTTCAGGTAGATTGAAACATAGTTCCCTTGACTTCGCTCGGGATGACAGGAAAAAAATTTAGATAACGGGATAAGAACTAGGGTGACGAAATAGAGGTGACGAAACAGAGGTGACGGAATGAAGAATGGGTTGGTCGAATAAACGAAAGGAGGCAAAGGGAGATTGAGATTGAGATTGAGATGGTGATTGAGAGGGGGTGGTGCAAGGATGACGAAAAAAAAGGGGCTGCAGTTGCAGCCCCTGAATACCTATTTTGGTGTTGTTACAAATATTGTTACCAAGGCAGGACACCCATTTTTACGTCGGTGCTTTCTTCGCTTTGACTCTTTTAGACTGCTGCGCAGTAACGAATGCCGCGACGCAGCAACTCGTAGTACTGGGGCTTTTCCCAAGAGCCACGCTCGATTTCGGGATAGTAATCAACAACGGGTTCCATATCATAGTGCCCGCGACAATGGCCCAGGTTTAGATATAGCACTTCCCCGTCACCCGTCTTCTTGATGTAGTAAATCGCTCGTTTCTCGTCGCTATTAAAGTCGGCGTTAATCCAACCATCACAAGTCCCATTAAAATCGCTGTACATTAACAGCTCATGGTCACCATGCATCTTGCAAAGGTATTGCTCGTCGTCGGTATCGAACTCGCCGACATCCTTCACAAGTTCATGGTCATGGGCTTCTGTTTTAACAGTAAACGGCTGGATAGGGGGGTGCGCCATGAACTGGGACCCCAAAACATCCATAAACTCTGGAGCTGTCTCAGGTGCATCCACACCGTCCGCGGTAAATTCAAGAATAGAATTGGTTCCATGAAGTGCGAACCACTTACCGCCGTTTGCAACGTATTCCCTGAGTCCTTTCTGTTCTTCTTCACTGGGTATCAAATTGCAGGTGTAGGTGATAAGAAAATCGCTTGCCTGGATACCTTCTATATCACTGAAATCGCTTGCGACCTTCGTACGAATGTTTTCGTGCTCAGCAAGCAGCTTCAGTAATTCCAGCCGGGCATAATCGATATCGTGATACATTCCCGCGGCAACCATGTAAGCGTTGATTTTCTTATCAGCCATAACCTTTTCCTTTTAGTTTTTATCTGATTGGGCTTAGTACTGGATACGCTTAGTAAACGAACCATCAATTACAACGTTCGTACCGCTAGTGAATCCAGCTCTTGGGCTTGCAAGCAGTGTAATCTGCGCAGCTACTTCATCCGCCGTGCCCATACGACCCAGTGGAATTTGTGCCACGGTAGCGTCATACAGTGGAGTCATATTCTTCTTGATGTTGTCCCATGCTCCACCTTCAATCATTATTGGG
>JABIVN010000425.1 GCA_018667205.1 Gammaproteobacteria bacterium
CCTGCCAATACAAGACCCGTACCATACTGAACCGCAGCGGTGAGTTGGTTCTCTCTAGTACCACCGCTTCCCCAGGCAATGGTAGAACTAATAAAAGCGGTGACGACCTGGCCTGCCAGCAGCGTCGGGTCAGCCCATGATTCAAGCTCCCGCCTGTCCTGCATCACACCCAGCTCTTGGCCTATTTCTTGGGCAAGACTGGCAGTAATACTTCGCTGCACCTGTTGTGTGGAATCCAGGGAGCCAAACGCTTTCAGCAGTCTTCGGTGAAAGTCAGGCGCCTGCAAAAACTGCGATGTAATGACATCAAGAATGGCAAATATACGTTCAAGGCCATTCAGGCTCGTCTTGATCTTTACCTGGTCCGGATCTCCTACAAAATGATCTTCAATAGCGGCAGCCAGTAATTGATCCTTCCCTCCAAACTGGTTGTACAGGGTAGGCACGCTGACGCGACAAGCTACCGCGAGCTCACGAATTTTAATTGATTCGTACCCCTTTTCGGCAATCATCTGTCGTGCGGCTTCCATCATTGAGGCACGACGCGCGAGGCGATTTTCTGACATTAGATTCATCGCTGAATACTAAGGCTATTTTTAAACATGTTCAAGTTTAGTTAACATGCTCAAATCTATTCAGGATGCTGGGGCTTTGAGCAAGTTATTGAGAAAGTTGTTGAGAAAGTTATCGAGAAAGTTATCGAGAGAGTGGTCCCTGATTTAAGTCACTAAACGCTTTAACTGCACCGTTCATTTGACACAAGCGTGTCCAGTACTGGTTCGCATTTTCATATGAATGGCTTGGAATCAGTCGGTTACACAGCATCAGACAGTAACCAACCATAATATCTGCAGCCGTGAATTCGCCCAAAAGAAACGCTTTCCCGTCAACCGCATCATTGACGGCCTTAACGCAAAGAAGTGCCCGGTTCGCCATTTCTTCAACGACCGCTGGGATTTCCGGATCAAAGTTGCGTCTGTGATTAACAATTTCACCAAGGGGACGAGCGAAAGTCGCCTCACCAAACCACGACCACTGCATATATATCGCATGGGCAGGCGAACCAACTATCGGCTGGAGTCGACCGTCACCATATCGATCCAATATGTACTGCACCATTGCACCGGACTCAAACATAGAAAGTTCACCGTCTTCCAGCACCGGCACCTTCCCTACCGGATTCTTCGTGAGCCATTCCGGACTCATTCTGAAATCTACAGAAAAAGACACTGTCTCTATCTCAAGAGGCACGCCCAGTTCTTCGCATAACCAGATTATTCTTGTCGACCGGGTCCCCGGCACATGAAAAAGCTTAAGCATCAAATTTCCTCAAGGCGCCATACTCACCAGCACCTGTCTTTTTCGATCACCAGAATATGGCCTGCGGCCATGCATTATCATTTTGTTATTTACAATCGCTATTTCACCATCAACCCATTGCAGGTCGGTTGTGTAGTCTTCGGCCATGGCACTCAGTGACTCTAGCAGTTTCACCGGTATTTCAGTTCTATCACCAAACATAACACCACTTGTAGGATTTTCACGAACGCCTGGCCAACCCCTATAGGCAGCAATTAACTGGTGGTAGAAGGATTGTCCGCCGTTAGATAGGTCAACGACCCCAGGCAATGCGGGTGAAAGTGTCTCAAGGCGATCATTGCTCTGCCAGGTAAATGTGTATCCCATCAAAGCCAACTTTTGCTCTGCTTCATGTCTGCCACTAACGTCAAGCGTGGAATACCAGCTTCTGCCCTGTCCCGACGATTCATCGCTCACCGCGGGCATTCGTGTGACATACCGAAGACCTTTGGCCAATAGCTGCGCTGTCCACTTTGGATGACTTAGTTTAAACGCTTCGAAAAGTTGATCGGACCTGCAGACAGGGGTCGCCCCACCGTGCTCTGCGGCAGAGATGCAACAGAAAAAAAGCACCGACGGCGAAACCGGCGTTTGTGCCATTTCGTGATGAAGGTAGATCTCTACCTCTGGCGGCGCTTCATTTGCGGTAAACACCCGCTCGCTATAATTGACCCTGACGGCATTAGACAGTGATTCCTTATAGGAAAACGCCGGTAATCCAACCGCTGCAACAAACCTGTTGAAGTCATCAGGGTCTCGCATTCCGAGTCCTCGAATGAGGACTGCGCCCGTTTCTTTTAAAGCAATGTTAATGGCCAACCGGTTTTGCCGAACCCATTCCTCAATGGCATCAGGTTCGGACGGACTAAAGGTCACCGGAAACATCATTTATGCATCACGATCCAAGGACCAAGTCTGCAAACGTTCGCAGCTGACCTATACTCCTAGTAGACACGAGCAATGACGTGACTGGCGTGTCTTCCCATGCCTGCAACCTATCCTTGATCCTGTCAATGGATCCGACCAGAGAAATCTCATCGGCAAGTTCTGTCGGAACCGCCGCGGCGGCTTCATCCTTTTTACCCGCCAGGAATAGGTCCTGAATCTTTTCGGCAGCTTCTTCAAAACCCATGCGCTTTACCAGTTCATTATGGAAGTTGCGGGACTTTGCACCCATACCCCCGATATAAAGTGCTAGGTTTTGCTTCAAAGGCATCAATGCTTCTTCGACATCGTCATTGATGATGACCGAAATCCCCTGCATGATCTCGAAATCAGGTTTCGCATCTTTTATCTGGTCTGCATACACTTCCTGACGATAAGGCGAGTAATAGAGCGGTAACCAGCCATCAGCAATCTCTGCTGTCATTGCGACGTTCTTCGGCCCTTCTGCACCCAGGAAAATTGGTAGGTCTTCCCTGTAAGGATGAGTAATAGACTTAAGAGGTTTACCCAGCCCCCAGGACCCTTCACCAGTATAAGGTAGTGGGTAATGCTCACCATCATTCGTGACCGGTTCCTGTCTGCGAAGCACCTGGCGCACAATATCCACATACTCCCTGGTCCGCGACAAGGGTTTCCCAAAGGGTGCCCCATACCATCCCTCAACAACCTGCGGGCCTGAAACGCCCATTCCCAATATAACCCTGCCACCAGACAGGTGATCCAGCGTCATTGCTGCCATCGCTGTTGCAGTTGGTGCGCGGGCGGACATCTGAGCGATGCCTGTGCCAAGCCTGATCCGCTCTGTATGCGCACCGATCCATGCAAGCGGAGTGAACACATCAGAGCCCCACGCTTCCGCTGTAAACAGTGCATCGTAACCAAGCTTTTCAGCTTCCTGTGCAATCTCGACCATCTTGGGGTTTGGGCCCGCTCCCCAATATCCCAGCTGCAACCCAAGTTTTAAATTACCCATATTTTCGTACTCCGCGACACATTTACTTGAGTCCGCAGGATGCCGCGCCTATTGAATCAAAGCAACCTACATTCCGCCCGGTGCTAACAAACAATAATTGCCAATTGTCAGGTTGCCGTTTAGTCTTAAACGCTTGTCTGAGCGGGAAATTGATGGTGGTGACACAATACGTTGGCAGTAGTGACGAAGAACGAAAGGGTCTTGTAAGCAGGATTAGATCAGGTGATTTAACGGTTTCCAATAAAGAAATGCTTGAAGCTTTCAAAATAGATCCTAACTACGACCCATACAGCATACCATTGAACAAAATGGATCCCGTACATCCCGCCCTCTTTGCCAACGATACCCTATGGCCGCACTTCGAACGGTTAAGAAAAGAAGATCCCGTCCATTATACCGAAGACAGCATGGTGGGCCCTTACTGGTCTGTCACTAAATACGCCGACATTATGTATGTCGACACGCACCACGAACTCTTTTCTTCAAAAGCAACGCTAGGCGGCATTACCCTTGGCGGTATTCCTGACAGAGATGACGAGTTTTCGTTACCTATGTTCATCATGGAAGATCCGCCCAAACACGATGCGCAACGCATGGTTGTAACGCCGATGTTCCTTCCGAAACAACTGGTCGATCTCGAACCACTGATTAGGGAACGAGCCGCCGAAATCTTGGACGCGCTGCCCATTGGTGAAGAGTTTAACTGGGTGCGGTTAGTCTCAGTTGAGCTAACAGCACAGATGCTGGCAACACTTTTTGACATTCCACAGGAAGACAGAATGAAGCTGATCCTGTGGTCAGATACTTCCCAGAACATGGGTGACCCGGAGTATTTCGACACACCGGAGCAAGGATTCCAGATTCTTTTCGAATGCCTCGCTTATTTTCAACAGCGCTACGAGAAAAGAAAAACCGAACCGCGAAAATTTGATCTCATCTCGATGCTGGCACATGACGAATCAACCAATAACATGAGTCCGCAGGAATTGCTGGGTAATATATTGCTACTGATTGTTGGTGGTAACGACACAACCCGCAATTCTATCTCCGGTGGTGTTCTCGCGCTGAGCCAGAACCCTGCGGAATACCAGAAGCTACTTCAGGACCCAGGGCTTATTCCAAAAATGGTACCTGAAATGATTCGATGGCAATCTCCGGTCGCTCACATGGCACGAACCGCGTTGCAGGATACGGAACTGGGTGGTAAGAAAATCAAGAAGGGTGACCGGCTTTGCATGTGGTATATCTCGGGAAACCGGGACGAAGACTCAATCGACAATGCAGACAAGTTTATCATCGACAGAGACAACCCAAGACAACACACGGCTTTTGGGTACGGTGTGCACCGTTGTGTCGGAAATCGACTAGCCGAGATGCAATTGCGCGTGATCTGGGAAGAGATCACCAAACGGTTTTCCAAAATAGAAGTCACGGGTGAACCCAAGTATCTCAAATCCAGCTTCATTCACGGCATCACAGACCTTCCGGTAACCTTAAAAGCATAACCCAGGCGTGATAATGAAGGGCGAACGCTAAAGCGAACCTCTAAAAGGGGCGGGGGAGGAATAAAACTATAAACCCTTCGTCCCGTTTAGAACGCCGGTCATTTTGAGGTTGTTCCTTCTAGCGTTTAACCCCCCTCCGTTCCCTTTTTTTTTAGGTATCGGTCATGTGCTGAGTCGCTATTAAAAAGCATAACCGGAACAGTTATTGCTGCTGAAGACCAAAGCGGCAAATACCGTCTGAGGTATTAAGACCCTGGCAACTCCTCTGGCAACTCTGGCTTGAATTTTTTAGCCGCATCTTCAGACTCGAACCCGACAACATACGTTGCAGGCTCGGGACACCGGGCAGCATGCAATGTTTGCCGCGGGATATCGATGAGGTCTCCTGCGCCAGCCTTCAACAGTTGATCAGACACCACGTCACGAGTTTCGAACTTACCCGTCAGCACATAGATCTTAAGGCTGGTCTTATGCCAATGCACATCTTCCAGATCACCGCTTTGCATTGCCCCATCCCGGGCGAACAGTCCCTGGCTTTCGATGA
>JABIVN010000426.1 GCA_018667205.1 Gammaproteobacteria bacterium
GAATTGTCCCGGGCAAGCGTTGATCTTCACGCATCTGAGCTGCATGGGATGCTTATTGGTTATCTTTGTGCGGTGAAGGACAGCGCCGGGCCAGGGCGGCGTAGGTCCCTTTTTGAAGCCTGGATGGATGGACATGCGCCTACTTCCGTTGTGAATATGCTTGAAGAAGCATTTGTCCAAAGCTTGGATAGCCTGGGAGAGTATGCTGATTTTGATTTTAAGGTGATGATGCCGGGTGACAACGAGGGAATTGCTGAGCGAGCAGAATCGGTATCTCTGTGGTGTAGTGGTTTTCTTTCAGGCTTTGGTGAATCTGGCCGTCAACTCGATGCAGCCGATGCTTCGGATGTTAAGGAGGCGCTTCAGGACATGGGCCGGATTGCGGCAATGTCCGATGAAGTCGGTGAAGGAGAGGAGAATGAGTCTGACCTGACAGAGATCGTGGAGTTTATAAGAATTAGCACGTTACTTATTTTCGCGGAAACAGAATCGAAAGGGGCACACTAACGTTGCCTAGAAAAAAGAAGGCACGCAAAGAAATTGCGCCGGCAGAATATGTCAGAAGGCGCCGGGAGCTTGCTGCACTCATGGATAAAGGAGGTATTGCCATTGTCCCAGGGGCTAATCCAAAGACTCGTAACGGCGATGTGCAATATCCGTTTCGCCAGGATAGCGACTTTCATTACCTGACGGGGTTTGACGAACCAGGCGCGGTATTCGTACTGACACCTGGCAGGGAGCACGGTGAGGCTCTGCTCTTTTGTCGCGAGCGCGATCATGAGCATGAGCGCTGGCATGGCCACATCACTGGGCCCGATCGAGCGATGCAGCTTTTTGGGATGGATGATGCCTTTCCGATATCCGACATAGATGACATTCTGCCAGGCTTGATTGAAGGTTGCTCGAAGCTCTACTACGCGATGGGCGTAGATCGAGATTTCGACGATCAGGTGATCGGTTGGGTCAGGAAAATTTCGCTGAGTGATCATCCGGGGGCGGCACCGCCGGGTGAGTTTGTTCAACTTGATCACTACTTGCATGAACTCCGGCTTTTTAAAAGTGCCGCCGAAATAGCACTGATGAAGCTGGCTGCTGAGGCGACGGTTAAGGGTCATCGCCGGATTATGCAGAAAGTTCAGCCCGGCATGATGGAGTACGAACTCGAAGCGGAGTTGATTCATGAGTTTTCCATCAACGGCGTGCGCGATTGTGCGTATCCCGCGATCATTGGAGGTGGTGCGAATGCCTGCGTACTTCACTACGTTGCCAATAGTGAAGTTCTTGTCGATGGAGACCTTGTGCTGGTCGACGCGGGTGCTGAATATGAGGGTTACGCCTGCGATCTGACGCGCACATTTCCTGTTAATGGTAGGTTTTCTGACAGTCAGGCGAGGGTTTATGAGGTGGTTTTGCGCGCTCAAGCGGCTGCCATTGCTGCGGTGAGACCTGGCAATACCTGGAATGATCCGCATGAAGCGGCGATCATGGAATTGAGCAGGGGGCTTGTCACACTTGGCGTATTGTCCGGTAACCTTGATGATCTTATTGTCGAGGAAGCGTATTTACCGTACTGCATGGCCAAGACCGGTCACTGGCTCGGCCTGGATGTGCATGATGTTGGAGCTTACCAGGTGAATGGACAGTGGCGGGTCTTCGAGGAAGGTATGGTGACGACCATCGAGCCAGGGATTTATTTCAACGAGAATATGATGGAAATCCCATCGGAGTATCGAGGAATTGCCATCAGGATAGAGGATGACGTGCTGGTAACGAAATTAGGAAACGAGGTGTTGACGGATCAGGTGCCTCGTTCCGTGGATGAAATTGAAACCCTCATGGAGGCGACTAGTGTCTGAGGTGGTGATTATAGGTGCTGGATTTATTGGGATGTCTTTTGCGCTGGCTGCTCATCAGCAGGGTTTCGGCGTTGAGGTCTATGATAAGGCCGCCGCGCCGGTATTGCCTAAAGCAGCAACTTCACAAGTCATTGCCGTCAATCCCGTCTCTGCGGAATTTCTGGCTGAAATCGGCGTCTGGGGTTTGATTCCCGATAGATTTGTGGCGAAATACCAACGGATGTCGGTATTTGATGGTCAAGGAACTGGGTCGATATCCTTTACCGCAGAAGAGGGCGGCCTCACGTGTCTTGGGTATATCGTTGACCAGGTCGCACTTCGGGTAGCGATGAGTGAGTGCGCCATTGTTCAGGGGCTTGAGGTGAAATGGACGGAGACGGCTGACATAGATGAGCTTCAAAGGGACTTGTTGGTGGCGGCAGACGGTGCTCACTCTGCGACAAGGGAAAAGCTAGGGTTGAAAAAAGTGGGTTATTCCTACGGCCAGAACGCGACCGTCTGTGTGGCTGAATTCAGCCCAGAGTTAAGCCCAGAGTTAAGCCCAGAGCGCGATAGGCAGGCCTACCAATGGTTTTCAGATTCAGGGCCGCTGGCGCTGTTGCCGCTCAACGACCGGGGTAAGTTTGCGGTGGTTTGGTCAAGCAGTCAGGATTTGGTTTCAATAAGTGAAACCGCCTTCATTTTAGCGCTTGAAGCGTCAACGGAGGGAAAGCTGGGCGGGGTACAGGGTGTATCGTTGCGGCATAGTTTTCCGTTGATGCAGCAGCAGGCTTGGCGATATGTGACTGAAGGGGCGGTGCTGCTGGGCGATGCAGCGCATGCGATTCACCCCTTGGCAGGTCAGGGCGCAAATCTCGGGTTTGCTGATGCAAGCTGCTTGGTTACCGAACTCAGCGCTGCAAGGCTAGAAGGCAGGGGTATCGGTGATCTAGGTGTGCTGACGCGATACGAGCAAAAACGTAAAACAGAGAGCCGCCTTGCCGCGTTGGCGATGGAAGGCTTTCATCAAACATTCACGTCTGACTCAAGTATCGTTGGCTTATTTCGCAGTCGCGGATTGCGTTTAGTGAACGAAAATAAAATATTAAAGCGGCTCGCAATTAGTGTCGCATCTGGCCAACTTTAGTAAACTACTTTGTTGGATTTTTGTATTGCTCATGGGTAAGAAAACGCCGCTATTCGAACAGCATGAAGCCCTTGGCGCCAAAATGGTCGATTTTGGCGGCTGGGATATGCCGATTCACTACGGCTCACAAATTGAAGAACACCATGCCGTGAGACAGGGCGCCGGGGTATTTGATGTTTCACATATGACCGTCGTTGAGCTTCATGGAGCAGATAGCCTGGCCTACCTGGGAAAGCTACTGGCTAACGACATAGGGCGCGTAAAAAACGTCGGGCAGGCGATGTACTCGGCAATGCTGAACGAGGCGGGTGGCGTTCTGGATGACCTTATTGTTTATGCGACGGGTGACCCATACCTGCTGGTGGTGAACTGTGCGACCCGGATCAAAGATCTAGCGTGGATGCGGCGTATAGCGGAAGGATATCAGTGTGAAGTTGTCGAGCGGCCTGAATTGGCTATTTTAGCAATTCAAGGCCCCAGTGCCATTGAAAAAGTAAAGTCAGTTGTTGGAAAAGATGTTGTTGGAAAAGATAAAGTTGCCCTGATTGAAGACTTGAATGTCTTCCAGGGAGGATGGTGCGATGGATGGTTTATCGCGCGTACGGGTTATACCGGTGAAAAGGGTGTCGAGATCATCTTGCCCGAAGACGAGGCCGTGGCTTTTTGGGAAGGCCTTCTTGGTGCAGGGGTAAGACCCATTGGATTGGGTGCTAGGGATACGTTGCGACTTGAAGCAGGTATGAACCTGTACGGCAGCGATATGGATGAAACCGTGACACCACTTGAATCAAATATGGCAAATACCGTCTATCTTGAGGGTCGAGATTTCTTGGGCGCAGATGCCCTAAGGCAGCAGAAAAGGCACGGTGAACTTGTTGGCCTTGTGATGACCGGCAAGGGCATTTTACGAGCGCATTATCCGGTTTTCAGTGATGGGAAGCCGGTAGGAGAGATTACCTCAGGTGCTTTTTCACCAACCCTTGCAAAGTCTATTGCGCTGGCGCGGGTTTCTACAACATCATCCAATATGACGGTTGAGATTCGGGGCAAGATGCAGGCAGTGGAATGCGTCAATCCGCCCTTTGTTCGAAATGGAAA
>JABIVN010000427.1 GCA_018667205.1 Gammaproteobacteria bacterium
ATTGGGAAAAGTGGTAACGCATTGAACTGAGGAAGCAGCATCGGGTACGCCCATCTTCAGATAGATTAACATCTACGGTGTCTGGCAGGACTGACAGGTTACAGGGCGCCAGACGTCGTAAACACTTCACAGCCCGCCAATGCCCCAACGAATGCCACGACGCAGCAATTCGTAGTAGACAGGCGAATTCCAGGAACCTCTGACAACTGGAACAATGTCTGCCATTGGCTTCATATCGTGTTTCCCTGTGCAGTGTCCCAGGGAAAGGTAAAGCACTTCCCCCTTTTCGTAGGGGTGCAGGTACATCTGCGGATGGTCATCTCTGTCAGTACCGTAATCAGACTGAACGTAACCCATCGAAGGTTGGTTGTAAGAAGCCTCAAGTAAAACTGTTTGCTTGCCCTGAGGCTCACAGTAGTAAGGCTCTTCATCTTCGACTTCAAAATCATCAATGCCCTCGGTAAGCGCATGGACGACATCGGTAACACGTATCTGAATCTTTTGATTAGATGGGTGTGCGACGAAGCGATTACCTAAAACTTCCATAAACTTTGGCGCCACGTCAGGGGTATCAACCCTGCCATCTTCTGCAAATTCAAGTAATGCGCTGGTGGCATGAAGCGCAAACCACCGCCCACCGTTCGCGATAAACTTTGCCAGACCTTCCTGCTCCTCGAGTGTCGGCCTGAGGTCGCAGGTGTAGGTGATCAGCAACGTTGAACTGGCAATGGCTTCAACGTCACTAAAGGTATCTGCAACGCGCGTATTTATGTCCTCGTTTTCACCCAGTAATTTCAACAATTCCAGCCGGGCAAAGTTGGTGTCGTGATACTTGGCATTGCAAACGAGATAAACGTCAATTTTTTGATCTTTTTCCACGAATTCCCTCTTAATCGCTAATGGGTTGTGCCTTGATTAAGCACCCTCTTACGGTAATTTTCCACCCCCAATATAGCACTGGATTCGTCCCAAAAGACAAGTAAGCCGGGCACTTACCAGAATAGCGGGATGTAGGGCATACTGCTTAATCAAAAAGAAAATAAACACGATAATGAGACAAGCCTTTGCTTAGTAAAGATCAGGTCGACACATGGAAAAGCGAGGGCGCATTCTTGATGCAACTTCCCTGCGAGGTGGTCAATCCATCCCTCGATTGGTTAAATAAAAACCTCACCCTGGATCAGGTTGATCCGGATCATCTGGACTTCGGGTCACCGGGTCGCGATTTTGAGTTTCCGACGTCAGTAGACCCCTTAGATGACCTGGTCCTAAATGAGCACCTGATCGTTGCAGTTCAACAGCTCCTGGAGACCACCGACATTCGGTTACTGCAGGCGGACCTCTGGCCGAAAATCGGCATCAAATCTAATAATTACGAGGCTCAGGCGAATACCGACCAGCGCATGCACATGGATTATGGCAACAACACCGTGCTGCACCCGGACTGGCAATCGCCAGAAGCTGTGGCGGCTATTATTTACTACGACGATAGCGAGAAGACCGCAGGCGGAACAGCGTTTGTACCGCGACAAGGTGACACTGACCCTGTTTACCAGGCACCATTTATCCACATGCCCGGGCAGGCGGGAAAGCCATTTTTTAATGATCGCCGAACGGTTGAAGACTGGTTCAACACAAATGATCCAGGCGCATACAAACTTCGCAATACCTTGTACGAACGCGAACAACGGGTGAATTTCAAACCCGGCACAATTCTTTTTTACCGTCATGACCTCTGGCACAGGGGAACACCTGTGATGCCTGGAAAATTACGACGAGTGCATAACCTCGCCTGGCGGCGGGCTGACGCCAGGGGCTGGAGCAACTGGAACGAAGGATGGGCAAGACAAAGCTATTATGGGCATGTCGAATCGATTATCGGACGTTCGACACCCCTGCAACGCAGTTTACTGGATTTCCCCCTGCCCGGTGACCGCTACTGGACCCCGCGACGAATTGATCAGGTTGATGCGCGTTTCAGCTTTTACGGTTTTGATTCAACGCCTTATCGACAGGCGCTGCAATACTAAATCGTTACCAGAGTTCGACAATACGGGTCTGTGCAGAACTCCCCGCCACATTGATACTGACATCATCGTCGACACTCCGGCCCAGCAAGGCCTTCCCCAAGGGTGAACTTGGTGTGATCACCGTGACCGAGACACCACCGAGGCTCACCACCAGCCCCCCACTCGCTGGTCCGATAAACAAGATACGGTCTTCTCCTGTTTCAGGCTCGAGTCTGAGCAACGAGCCAACTTCTGCGGTGGCATGATCCTTTATGCGTTCCTTTAAAAAGACATAGGCGGCCAGGTCCTTCTCTAACTGCACCACACGCTCGGATTGTCCATGGGCGAGATAAGCAGCTTCAAGACCCAGCGTGTCGTACTTGTTTTCAGCGGCATTTTCTTTGTTTGTCGCCGTTGCTCGCGCTTCTTCAGCCGCTGCCAGAGAATTGTTTAATGCCACAGTAATCTCGCCAACGATCACGTCAAACAGCAACAATTTATTCATTTAACTTACCCAGACAGCGCACCCTTATCCCGGCACGCTCCAGGTCTTTGCATCGACCCACGCTGAATGGAAACCAAAAGGCACCCGTGCCGGCATCACGATACGGGCAATTGGGCCATCTTCAAACCTTGAAGCATCAAGGACAATGCATTCGCTTCGCTGAAGTTCTTCATCCCAGACAAAACCAATAACCCAACCGTCTTCTTCATTCAGCCCACCCGGTTTTGGGGCAAAGATTGGCTCACCCCCTAATCGGCCTGGGCCATAGGAATAGTGAACACTCGCTTCATTAACCAGATCATATTTAATAATCCCGTCGAAGCCCGATTCCAAGGTGTCCCCGGCGATTCTGGCCGCATAGGTGAACTGGTTTCGAATACCCACATAAGCTTCATTGATCCGCGCGAACTCACAGCCCCATTGGGTATCCAAGGACTTCTCTTGCACCGCTCCTGTTTTAAGATTCAAGCGCCACTGGTGCAGCATTGGTAGATCGCTGCGATCTCCGGCCTGCGGTTTCACGTCGTCACCAATGCTGTTGCGCTCTGACCGACAACCCTCGACAACAATTTCATCACCGTCTTCAAACGCGTTCACTGTGTGGTAGCAGTAGCAACTATCAACATCAAACCACTGAATCTCCTTGCCATCTGCACCGCGAGCCAGCACACCAAAACGTGAGCCATTTTCCTCTTCAAAATACAACATGCTCTTGCCTTCGGCCATGCGACCAAAGTCAAAGACACACGGCAGGTCCATGATGACAGTGTGGTTCGAGGTAATCGCACAGTCATGCATCATGACTGGCTTGGGTATGTCCACACCTGTGGTATGGATAAGCTCACCCTCTTTGGTGATCAGCGAAACCGAGCAATGTGGCTTGCTTGTGACGTTGTATCCGTATGTGACCAACTCGCCGGTACGCGGATCAATTTTTGGGTGCGCTGTGAAGGGATGCTTCAAACGACCTTCGTAATCAACCTCTCCTACGGGATCAAGGTTCGGTAGCTTCAACTCAAAAGGATGCGCGCCCTCCTGCAACGCAAGAAACTTACCTGCGTGGTAGATCATGGCTGTATTGGCGATATTCTTGGTAGCGCCATAGTGCTCCGCATCTTCAGGTTTCGTCTTTAGGCCGTCCCATATGACACCGCCTTTTTCCTGCTCTGCAAGGTGGCCTTCCGTTTCAACAAACCGATTGATGTAGGTGACACTACCTTGATCAAAAAAGACCTCATGGATCATCCCATCACCGGCGAAAGGATGATAAGACTCCGGATCATTCACGAACACCGGGTTTGCGCCAATGCGCAGGAACGCCCCGTTGAGCGCTTCTGGAACCGCACCAATAATTTCTACGCAAAGCTCATTGTGTTCCTGCTGAACCGGCGCGAAGTTGCCCTTAAAGTAGGAGACGGTGGGGTTTTCAATATCGGATATACGCATGTTTTATCATCAAGTCAGTGGATCACTCAATTTCCCATACCCCCTGCCCTGAAGCAAACCATTACAGGTTGAAAATAGACTTCCATCAGGCTTCGTGTTGCCGATTACGCGCCACAAACATTAGAGCACTAGCGCCAAAAGCTTTTCAATCGCCTGCCTATTAACGATTCTTTACCTGAGGTTGTTGCACGCTAAAGCTGGACCTTTTCCACGCGGCAATGTTTACGTCGACCACATTGCGCACTACAATCTCTTCTCAACCACCCTCGACCAACATGATTAAAGCCAGAGAAAAAGAATGAGTGAAGCTCGAACAGATCCTGACGATTCAACAGACCTACCAACAAGACCTGGATCAGGGAGCACTGAACCTACTACAGTAATCCCATCGGCCTATGATCTTGCCCTCGAGGATATCAACCCGATCAACCCCCATCTCTGGAGTCAACATCGCTGGCAGGAGTACTTCGAGAGACTCCGGGCAGAAGACCCGGTGCATTTCAACCACACTGATCTTGCCGGTCGATACTGGTCACTGACCAAATACGAAGACATCAAAAAAGTGGATGCTGACTGGCAGAACTTCAGCTCCGCACAGGGAATCGTACTTGGCTTGCCGATCGATGCAGAATTGCCAGAAGGCGCGTTAGGCATTACGACATTCATCGCCCAGGACCCCCCGGAGCACGATGACCAGCGCAGGACCGTTACCCGGGCTGTCGCCCCGCCTAATTTGGTGGCAATGGAACAGTTGATTCGCGAGCGCACCCGCAGCGTCCTAGACGCGTTGCCAGAAGGAGAAGCGTTCGACTGGGTCGACACTGTTTCTATTGAACTAACGACCATGATGCTGGCAACGCTCTTCGATTTTCCATTCGAAGACCGACGAAAACTAACACGATGGTCAGACATCACCTTCGCCATTCCTCAGCCAGGCGGCATTATCGAGTCAGAAGAGCAAAGACGCACAGAGCTTCTTGAATGTCTGGAATATTTTACTGGGCTTTGGGAAGAGCGATTGAAAAACCCCGGCAACGA
>JABIVN010000428.1 GCA_018667205.1 Gammaproteobacteria bacterium
AGGAGACGAGTAACCTCGTCACCTTGTGTGATTACGTCAGGGTGTGACGATGTCAGATTTAACTCAAACAGCTTCACCCCTACCCCTTAAGATGATTGCCGGGATAGGCAATCCAGGTGCCGAATATGCCAACACCCGCCATAACGCGGGTGTCTGGTTTGTTGAAAGACTGGCAGAAAAGTTTGGCGCGTCCTTTAAACCTGAAAGAAAATTCTTTGGTCGTACGACCTTAATCAATGTTAATGGCATTGAGGTTCGATTGCTCGTACCCAACACCTATATGAATGAGTCAGGTAAAAGCGTCGGCGCACTGGCAAGTTTTTTCAAAATCGCACCGCCGGAGATGCTAATTGCGCATGATGAAATCGATTTCCCTTCCGGTAAAATCAGATTCAAGCAAGAAGGCGGCCTGGCAGGCCACAATGGTCTCCGAGATATTTCCAGCCGCCTCGCCGGAGCCAAGGACTTCAACCGATTACGGATCGGTGTTGGTCACCCCGGAGACAGAAGCGGCGTAACCGGCCATGTCCTGGGGAAGGTCTCCAGGAACGACCGTGAACTGATCGACAATTGTATCGAAGACGCCATCGCTACCATGACGGGCGCTGTAACAGGCAACTGGCAGTTAGCCATGCAACAACTGCACAACGTGTGACCGACCGGCGGGTTACCATCAAGAGAGAGAATCATGGGATTTAATTGTGGAATCGTAGGCTTACCCAATGTCGGCAAATCGACGCTGTTCAATGCTTTAACGCGAGCGGGCGTCGGTGCTGAAAACTTTCCGTTTTGCACTATCGAGCCCAACTCTGGCATCGTTCCTATGCCGGATCCTAGGCTGGACAAACTCGCCAGCATCGTTTCTCCTGAAAAGATAATTCCCACGACAATGGAGTTCGTCGATATTGCAGGCTTGGTCGCTGGCGCCTCCAAAGGAGAGGGTCTTGGGAACCAGTTCCTGGCGAACATCCGAGAAACTGATGCTATTGCGCATGTTGTTCGATGTTTCGAAGATGAAAATGTCACCCATGTTTCGAACAAGGTGAACCCTGAAGAAGACATCGAAGTAATAAACACTGAACTGCAATTAGCGGATCTTCAAACCATTGAGAATGGAATCAATCGAGTTTCAAGATTAGCCAAGAGTGGCGACAAGGAAGAGATAGCCAGGGTTGAATACCTCGAAGCGCTGCAGGCTCACATTGATGAGGGTCAGCCTGCCAGGACATTCACTACGCCCGACGATTACCAAGACACCCTTCGAGGTCTGCACCTGTTAACGATGAAACCTGTGTTGTATATCGCGAACGTTGATGAAGAGGGCTTTGAAGATAATCCTCACCTGGATGCAGTTCGCAAAATTGCAGCGTCAGAAAGCGCCGCGCTCGTCGTTATCTGTAATAAGCTGGAAGCAGAAATAGCGGAACTGGACGATGAAGAAAGGGCCGAGTTTCTGGGTGACCTGGGTATGGAAGCACCAGGGCTAGACAGGGTGATCCGCGCCGGCTACAAACTGCTTGGTTTACAGACCTATTTCACGGCAGGCCCTAAAGAAACCCGGGCCTGGACCGTTAGAAACGGCGTCAGTGCACCACAGGCTGCGGGCGTCATTCATACTGACTTCGAGAAGGGTTTCATTAAAGCCGAAGTGATAGGTTACGAGGACTACGTTCAGTATGATGGCGAAAGCGGCGCTAAGGGTGCCGGTCGTTTGCGTCTGGAGGGCAAGGAATATATTGTCCAGGACGGGGACGTCATCCATTTCCGGTTTAACGTCTGAACCCGACAAAATATCCCAGACACACCCTTTATCTGATTCGCCGCGATCGTTCAGCGCTAATACCCTTACAAAGCATGGCGCGGAAGAGTAGCCCGGTTATTTACCTGAACACTATTTCTGCTTTCAATTACCGCGGCGCTATCGCGCTGCTCTTAGGCAGTCACTGCCCTTAAACAATAGCTGTCCCTATAGCGTCGACGTTCATTAACCGTCTGGGGCAGGGCCATTTTATTACTGACAAAGTCAGTCGTTTTTATCAGCGTCGACCTCACGTACAGTGCTAGAAAGCCGTTTCCATGGCATATCACCGGAGTTCTGCTGTCCTCGAACGGTGCACAGCGTTACCCAAAAGCTGCACCGGACCCTGCACCGGACACTGCCTCGGTAAAAGATGGATTCGTGTCCACATCATTACGAGGAAGGTAACGTTATTGGGTTACAAACTGATGCTGGGACGTTACCGGGGAAGTTTTAAGGCTACCCTCTCGGGTAGCCTTAAAGAACATCAGGCCGCGTTTGCTTTCTTAATGACGTCTTCGGCAACACTGTTCGGACATCCAGAGTAGTGGCTAAACTCCATAGAGAACTGGCCACGACCTGAGGTCATCGTCCGCAGATCACCAATATAACCAAACATCTCCGCCAGCGGCGCCGTTGCTTTAACTCTAACACCGGTAGATGCAGAGTCCTGACCCTGGATCATTCCACGTCTGCGGTTCAGGTCACCAATCACGTCACCTACATGCTCATCACGGGTGAACACATCGATTTTCATGATAGGTTCCATCAGCTGAGGACCCGCTTTCGGCATGCTCTGACGATAAGCAGCCCTGGCCGCTAGTTCATATGCGATGGCAGAGGAGTCGACAGCATGGAAACCGCCATCAACCAAGGTTACCTTCACGTCAAGCAGCGGATAACCGGCAAGGGGGCCTTCATCCATGCTTGTTTTGAAGCCCTTTTCCACTGCAGGCCAGAATTCACGAGGGACGTTTCCGCCCGTTACCTTCGATTCAAATTCAAACCCGGTACCTGATTCCGCGGGTTCAACTATGTAATCAATTTTCGCGAACTGTCCAGCACCACCCGTTTGCTTCTTGTGGGTGTAGCTATCTTCCAGCTTTTGCGTGATAGATTCACGGTAAGCCACCTGTGGTGCGCCTACATCGACTTCTACACCGTGGGTCCGTTTGAGGATATCGACCTTGATATCCAGGTGCAGTTCGCCCATTCCTTTTATAATGGTCTCACCGGATTCTTCATCAGTCTCAACTCGGAATGAAGGATCCTCTTGAATCATCTTACCAAGCGCGACGCCCATTTTCTCTGATGCGGCCTTGTCCTTAGGATGGATCGCGATAGAGATAACGGGGTCCGGGAACACCATCGGTTCCAGTGTGGCGGGACGCTTAGGATCACATAGCGTGTGGCCGGTTCGAGTATTTTTCATACCGATCAATGC
>JABIVN010000429.1 GCA_018667205.1 Gammaproteobacteria bacterium
GTAGGAGAGAGGCAGCGCAAGCTGAAGGCACGTTTGCTGCTCATCACGGGCTGCCTTGGGGGAGTCATGGCCGCGCCGTTTTTTCTATGGGTTCCGCTGGGGTTGATAGGGCTGACACCCTCGATGATAGATGTTTTCGGTGTCGTTGGGCTTCGCTTCCCCGCGGCGGTCACGATAGGGGGGCTGTTGCTCGCGGCGGTCGGATTCCACGAAATTTAGAGGGGAATGTCCGGCCCCCTGTCCGGACAAGTGCTAACTATTAGCTAAGGAATTCAGCATGTTCAAATTGTCAGACCTATTTATATTACTTGCGGTCGGAGTGTCTTTCGCAGTCTCAGGATTGCTATGGTTTCAAGGGTTTCAAAATGAAGGATTGTTCACCGCTATCTGGGTGCCATCTATTCTTACTTTCGGGATCTACTTCAAGTTGTCGAGCCTATCTGCCAGGAGAGAACAATCGTGATTGCGGATGATTTGATCCTGTACGCCATCAGTGTTTTTGTCCTAATGGCTATTGGGCTGGGGCTCACGGTGCTGGAATTCCGTTTTGGTGAGCCAAAGCGGCAAGATGAGGCTAACAAGCAAAACGCAAAGCCTGATGCAGGAAGGTAAGCCGTCCATTTGGACGACGGCCCTGGGCAAGATACCTAGAAAAATAGCACGATCAGCTGAAATTGGTGGTGTAGGAGGGCGAGCTGGTGAGTTAAGAGTCAATACCAAGTGCTGTAGCAAGAGGTAACCCCCTTCCCCAAATCGCAGCGGCAATCCCCTGACTTAGACGGAGCGTTATCGGTGAGGGGTAGTCAGGGAGGGGGGAAGATAAACACCGCTTCATTAAAGGGCTGTGCGGGTGCTAAAACGCCCAGTAGAAACTCGCGCCGTTTCCCAAGCGACACAAGCGTGGCAGAGATCGTTTAATAGCGGTATTACGTTTTCTTATCTTGTTAAAAGACAGCGAGCCTTTGTGGCTTTGGGCGAGAGAGCAGACGGTGTGCATCGGTTGGGATGGTTTCGGGCGTAGGGCGCCCGGGCTCCAGCAAGGGAAAGGACAGGGCAGAAAGGGGTAATCCCAGGGAGATGCTTTTGGCGCCCGGGGCTGCAGAAATTCTGCAGGAGAGATCCTGATAGCGATAGCCCCTGCGATCCAGTAACCTATAGGTAAGGGCTTCCGCAATTAGGTTAGAAACAGAGCGTTATGAACGAACTTATCCAAGACAGGCAAGCGGGTGCTCCATTCGATGAAAAAGAAAACCAGTTTCGGCCGTCTCGCCATAGAGGGTTTAAGCTTCTCCGCAAAATACTCGCCTATCATTTGACACTTGGCGCAGTATTGCTCGTGTCGATTACAATGTATCCTGGGGTCATGGATTACTTGCCGGTGGGCGGGGTAAGCGAACTCGCTGGGGAGGCAGATGCCAGTGCAGCCCTAGTCACAGGGGACAAAGATCAAGCTGATGATCACTTGGGCAGCTCGGTTTTTAAGGCGACGAAGAGTTTTGATCGCCTTGGTTATGGTGCAGATTTGGTGATAGTGTTGATCGGGGTCTGGTTGTTGGTGTTGCCAGTCTCTTGGGTTCATAAAGGAATTCACGAGGGTAGTGCCCATGACCGTTCACTTGACGAGACGGTGCTGATACTGCCGGGTATTGTTGCGACCATAGTCACGGTAGTTCAGCATTCCTTGGCCTTGGCTTTCAGTTTAGCGGGAATCGTCGCCGGGGTTCAGTTCAGAAGAGCGTTGCAGGATACCTTCGATGCGTTGTTTATTTTGGTTGCTATCGGCACGGGACTCTCCGCGGGTGTCGGCGCCTTAGAGATTTCGACAGTAATGACGTTGTTCTTTTGCTACTCAACGCTTTACATCTATTTCACGGGAGATGGTCTGGAATCGCACCATGAAGGAAGAAGAAAGGAGTTGAAAGATCAAAAGAAGCAGCAAGGTAAAAAGAAGGCTAGTCAGCGAGAGGAAGATAAGGACGACGACTGATGTTGATTTGCTGTGTTGTTCTTTGACTTATTAAGATTTGGCTCCTGTTGCGTCAAATGAGTCGGACCTGAAGGCTCGTATTTATGCATAAAAAAACCGACATTGGCAGTACGCTAGAAGCCCTTAAGCTTGCGGGTGAAAGCGCTCAAGTGGCCTTGCCCGCGGGCAATCCAGCGAAATCGTCGAAGCGTAAAATTCATGAAGAATCCTACCCCTACCGTAAGAAGCTCTCGCAACAAAAGTACGAGAAACAGCTGGCGCTTCTTCAAACAGAGTTACTGAAGGCGCAAAATTGGGTCAGAAGCAGCGGGCAACAGATTGTCATTTTGTTCGAAGGAAGAGATGCTGCTGGCAAGGGCGGTGCGATCAAGAGGTTTACAGAACACCTGAATCCACGAGGAGCAAGGGTTGTTGCGCTTGAGAAGCCCACTGACCGGGAACGTGGCGAATGGTATTTTCAACGCTACATCAACAACCTGCCTACGAAGGGAGAGATCGTTCTGTTTGACCGTTCTTGGTACAACCGTGCAGGGGTAGAAAGAGTGATGGGTTTCTGTTCGGAAGACGACTACCTTGAATTCTTGCGTCAAACGCCACAACTCGAACGCATGTTGGTTAATAGTGGTATCCGATTGTATAAATACTGGTTTTCTGTCAGCAGAGAAGAGCAGTTACGGCGGTTTCACGCCAGGAAGTCTGATCCATTGAAGCAGTGGAAGCTCAGTCCAATTGATATCGCTTCCCTTGATAAGTGGGGTGAATACACGGCGGCGAAAGAAGCGACCTTCTTTCATACGGATACAGCAGATGCTCCCTGGACGGTTATCAAATCTGACGATAAAAAGAGGGCGCGGCTAAACTGCGTACGACATTTTTTGTCAAAGCTGTCTTATGACAATAAGGATGAAAGCGTCGCTCTGGCAGCGGACCCACTGCTTGTTGGCAGCGCATCAGAAATCCATGAGGTTGGAGAGCGTGACTTTTCAATGACAGGTAAGGGTCTGTAAACATGCATCAGTTGTTGCTGCTTCGGCACGCGAAGTCGTCTCATAAAGATAAGTCACTCGCTGATTTTGACCGACCATTGGCCAAACGCGGTCGAAGGGATTGCAAGCGGATGGGTAAGTGGTTGAGCCGTAAGGGAATAATGCCAGATGTGGTGATAAGTTCTCCTTCAAAGCGGACACGACAGACGGTTAAACAAGTTTTTAAGCAGGTAGGGAAGATTCCGTCAAACGTCCAATGGGAAAATGAGGTCTATGATGCCAGTGCTAAAACCTTGCTCAGGTTGCTCGCCGAGTTGCCTGAAGAGGCTGAAACTGCCATGTTAGTAGGTCACCATGAAGGCTTGGAGTCATTAATTCTTAGAGCGATTGAATGGTCGGAAATCCCCGCTGTTAGCAAGCTGATCCCTACAGCGGCTATCGCCTGGCTAGAGATAGAGGGGGAATGGTCATCGATAACCCAAAGTACCGTGCGTCTAAAGTCGATTGCTCGACCACGTGAGGTTGGTGGTAAGGAACTGGAAGACCCCTCCTGAGCCTGTCTTCAGGCGCTGTAGCCGCGGGGAAGAGCAATAGTGTGCAGCATTTGCTGTGGTTCATTTGCTGCAGTACATTTGCTGCAGTACCTTTGCTGCAGTACCTTTGCTGCAGTACCTTTGCTGCAGTATGGGCGCTTTGAATCGCATAAAAACTCGTTCGTCATCTTCATGCCCGTGAGGGAATTAAGTACACTACTACCTAAAGAAGTGTCGCCTAAGTAAACTTGGTATTATTCGTCAACCCCTATTTAGCAAGATTGAAAGAAGGATACATTGTGTCAGAAGCCAAAAAACAAACAAACGGGAAACCAGAATATACTCTCGAGCAGACACGTGCCCGCAGAAAGCGAGACTGCGCTCTGGGCTATCGGCTACTCGCTGTTCAAAAGTGGGGTGACTTGGGTGATGGTCATATCAGTGCGCGTGATCCTGAACGTACTGACTGCTTTTGGATGCTGCGCTATGGTGTTTCGTATCATCAGGCGATGGTATCTGACCTCGTGCTCGTCGGATCCGATGGTCAACTAGTAGAAGGTGATGGTTTCGTTAACATCGCCGGTTACTACATACACCAACCTATCCTTGAAGCACGACCCGATCTGGTCAGTGCGGTCCATGTTCATACGGGTTGGGGAACACCGTTCTCAGCCGAAGGACGGCCAATCGAGCCTATTTCTCAAGAATCCTGTATTTTCTTCGAAGATCATGCGCTTTGGGATGATGAAGAAGTACAAGTTCAAAGTGTTGCTGCCGGACGTCGAATTGCTAGTGCGCTGGGTCGCAACAGAGCGATTATTCTGAGAAATCACGGTTTGTTGACCGCTGGAGACAGTGTTGCAGAAGCGGTAGGTAGCTTCATCCAAATGGAGCGCGTCGCTGAGGTTCATATGAAAGCGCGTAACCCCAAACCAATCTCTGCAGAGGCCGCACGCTTCGCTAAAAAGGATTTGACTCAATTTGGTATTGGGCGATCTGCTTTTGCAAGCATGCTGAGACGCCACATTCCCGACCCTGAAATGGTTAATCAGTAAAGAATGTAGTCCTGTGTCGCGCTGAGCTATAGGACTTTTAGGTTGGCGCTGACTTATCAGGACGAGTGCGCTGTGATAGGCACCGGTACAGCCGCTGGTGCCTTCTTAGAGCTTTTAAGCGACTTCAAAAAGTTCAATCCAGCACTACAGTCCAGCACTACAGTCCAGCACTACAGTCCAGCACTACAGTCCAGCACTACAGTCCAGCACTACAGTCCAGCACTACAGTCCAGCACCACAGTCCAGCACCACAGTCCAGCACCACAGTCCAGCACTACAGTCCAGGTAGGTTGTTGTAAACTAGCGCGTTTTTCAACCGGTGGAGTTTGGCAATGCCATATGAGTGCATAGAAGTTACAAAGAATAATCACGTCACTAGTGTGTTGCTGAATCGCCCCGACGCGATGAATGCCATCACGCCAGAGATGCACCATGAACTGCAGGCTGCGTTTGATGATTTTGCAGCGGACAGCGATCAGTTTGTTTGTGTTATTCGGGGTGCGGGTGAGCGCGCGTTTTGCGCGGGGAGTGATCTGAAAAACATTGCCGCTGGGGGGTTTAAAGCGTATCCCAAAAGCGGCTATGCTGGATTAATTGAGCGTTTCGACCTTAATAAACCACTCATTGCGGCAGTTGATGGTTTTGCGCTTGGTGGCGGTTTTGAAGTGGCGCTTGCCTGCGACATTATCATTGCAACCAATCGCTCAAGTTTTGGACTACCAGAGCCTTTGGTGGGTGCGGTCGCACTGGGTGGCGGTGTTCATAGGCTGGCTCGACAAATAGGCCTTAAACAAGCGATGGGAATGGTACTCACTGCTGACCGTGTCACGGCAGAAGAAGGCTTTCGGATGGGTTTTATTACTCAGTTGGTGGAAGCGGAGGCCCTTGATGCAGCAGTCATCGACGTCTGCCAGAAAATTTTACGTTGCGCCCCGTTGTCCGTTGCAGCCTCTAAAGAGGCCATGCTAGCAGGCCTTGGTGAACCAGACCTTGCTACTGCGATGCGTGAACAGGAGAACTACCCTGCGTTTTACAAATGGCGTCGAGCTGAAGATACCGTTGAAGGGCCAAAGGCGTTCGCTCAAAAGCGCGCGCCGAACTGGCAAGGGAAGTAATACTTTAAGCGCTTCTTGGTAGAACCCAATGAAGGCGACTCATGGAGCGTTATCTCCTGCTAACGACTGGTGATTTCCTCTGCCGACGATTTGATTGCGCGCTTTAGGGGCTGGTTCTGAAAGAGAGTCAAAAAGGCGTTCGTTGATGTTTCCTTGTTTTATTTCTAAGAATCAATGGTCTGTCGTTCCCCAGGGCTTCGTAATCTATGGGATAGTGGTAAATATCATCCTTTATTCGGCCTTGCGTATCCTGCTTGTATAAAGTTTGATGACAGTCCTATCATGTTGTTCGGTATGGTGAATACCTTTTGACTATTTTCTTTACCTAACGTTAGATCTAACTTTTAACCAAGGGCTAAGCCGCAATGAATTTTGAAACCATTCTTGTTGATGTCGAAGACGGCATCATGACGATAACGATGAACCGCCCAGAACGTTTGAACGCATGGACCCACCAGATGGGTCGTGAAATGGAGGCGGCGCTGAAAGAGGGCAACAGTGACGACAGTGTCGAAGCCTTTGTTGTAACAGGTACAGGCCGTGGGTTTTGTGCAGGCGCTGACGTGAAAGATCTTTTTCAGGCGCAGGCAGAATCAGGGGAAGCGAGCCAGGACTCCAGGGAACCGGGAAACTGGGTTGCGACCGTTAGGAACTCGAAACCGGTGGTCGCCGCGGTAAACGGCGCGGCGATTGGCGTTGGCCTGACCCAGATACTACCAATGGATTACATTATCGCCGCATCCGGCGCCAAGCTGAGTTGTCGGTTTATTAAAATGGGGCTTGTGCCGGAACTGGCAAGTTCGCACTTTTTGGTGACCAGGTGTGGCATGGGGGCTGCCAGCGAGCTCATGCTGTCCGGTAAAACGGTCACTGCCGAAGAGGCAAAAGAGCTTCGGTTGGTAGACAAAGTTGTCGCACCAGAGGAACTGCTGTCACAAGCATCAGCCGTCGCGAAGTCCATGGGTGAGAATCCTCAGTCTGCCCTGGCAATGGTGAAGGGGCTTATTTTCGAGAACATGACGGAAACAGACATCCGTCTGGTACAAAAAAGGGAATTGGATGCTCTGATGAAGTGTTATGAGTCTGCTGAACATAAAGAAGCGATCGCAGCGTTTCTGGAAAAGCGTGATCCTGATTTTAAGGGTGTTCGAGGGACCTAGTTCCCTTTCAAGATGAGTGGATTTCCCTATCGTCTGCTGCATGTAGCTTGCCATCAAAAGCGTAATGAGGTCGGCTCTGGCGATATGTTTTACTTTTATACGTTGCTTCGCAGTGATTCAGGGCCTCTTATTCGGTGACCTTATTAAAAAAAATTATGGTATGCATTATGGTAGTCAGTTCATCGGCCCTCGCTGAGCCTATGCGGATAACGGGTATTGACTCTGTCCATGGCAACGTTCGCTGGCAGGTTGTCAACGACACCGTTATGGGGGGGCGTTCAGAGAGCCGCTTCGTTTACGAAAATGGGCTGCTTCAATTTAGTGGTCGACTGAATACGAATGGAGGCGGCTTCGCGTCCTTGCGGAGTAATCGCCAAGACTGGGACTTATCTGAGTTTTCAGTTGTTCGACTTAAGGTGCTTGGCGATGGTCGCCGTTACAGGTTTAGACTCTATGTTGATGGTGATCGGGCGTCTTATCAAAGTGACTTCTCGACGGCGGTTGGGCAATGGTTGGTGGTAGCGTTACCGATTGATGAGTTTTACGCATCATGGCGTGGACGCCGTTTGAGCCGTCCTCCCTTGGCTGCGTCTAAGATCTCGGGTGTGGGCTTGATTCTGGCGGATGGCATTGACGGAACCTTTGACCTAGCGCTGGATTGGATAGAGTTCGGCCATGTTCTCACCGCCCAGCAGCCAGAGTCATCTGAGGAAGGGCCCCAATGAAGCGCATCTTGTTACGGGTGGCCAGCCTGATCGTTTTGTCCAGCCCCGCCAGCTTTGCGTCAGACCTTTCCGACAGCGGCTATCGTGCCGGCAAGCCCGACAGAGAGGGTATTGGCAAGTACTACATGGGTAGGCAAATCTCTCATGTAATGGGCCATTTGGGTGCATCTTGGCTGGAACGTGGGGTCCGCCAGCGCGAAGAGCGCACCGACCTTCTTATCGCTAATCTGCCCTTGGAAGATAGTTCTGTTGTCGCTGACATAGGCGCTGGAACCGGTTTCTTCAGCTTTCCTGTTGCGCGGCGCGTGCCTGCTGGGCGTGTGTTCGCGGTAGACATACAACAGGAAATGCTCGACATCATTGAAAGGCGTAAGGCGAAAGGGGGCGGTAGTAACATTGAGACAGTTCTGGGATCAACCACAAACCCTAATCTGCCGGCAGAAACAGTTGATCTTGCGTTTATTGTTGATGCTTACCACGAGTTTTCCTACCCGCTGGAAATGAGCCAGGCTATATTTTCGGCGCTCAAGCCGGGTGGTAGATTGGTGTTGATTGAATATCGGGGAGAAGATGCCGCCGTACCCATTAAGCGATTACACAAGATGACGCAACAACAAGCGCGCAAAGAGATGGGGGCCGTAGGGTTTCTTTGGGAGGACACCCTTGATTTCTTGCCACAACAGCACTTCATGATTTTTACCAAACCCCAGGACATGCCGGGGCCGCATCACACCGTCAGACATTAATCACCTATGGTCGCCGAACGGTTCTGGCTTACCCTGTAATCCCAAAAAACAGCATATCGTTATCAAATGGATAAAAACTGCGTTGGTTCTTTCTATCCTGGGTGGTGAATGAAACCTCTAAACTTCGAATGACACCGCTCAAGTCAGTGGGTCGCGAGCTGGCTTGATAAGATCTCACGAATCGGAGACGGCCGTTGCTTGAAAGACTCCTATATCTTGCAGATCGGACAACGTTGTCCTGTTTCTTGGCAAGTTTTACGCCCCCGTGCAGATCTCTGGCGTGCGCACAGGCAAGCCAGACCTGAAGAGATGGGCTAGCGGGACTTGAAAGAAGGGGATGTATATTTCCATAGGTCAGTGAACGCGAAGCCGTAGATACAAAGTGCTGCGGAGACGAAAATGGCAGGCAGCATTGCGTTCATGGTACCGAAGCTTTCAATGATAAAACCAATGATCAATGCCCCAACGGGCATGCTGCCCATCATTCCCAGTGTATAAACACTCAATACCCGTGCCAGATACTCTGGTTCGCTCGCCTCCTGCATGATGGCGCGAGAAAGGTTGGTGGTGACTCCCATGTTCAATCCCCAGACAAACAATACGATCATCAGCACCCACCATTCCGGCTGAATCCAGACCAGGTAGATGATGAAGATTCTAGTGAACTGCATAATAAGGAACCACAAGCCCGGTTTTTCCAGTGGCATGACACGAAATTGGATGACGTTGGATATGGTCGCACCGGCGTAGAACACGATCATAATGGTGGCAAGACCCAGTGCATCGCCGTCGTAGATGCGCTTTACAATAAAGGGTAAGGCGGTCATAAAGGCGCCGGCGTTGAAAACACCTGAGGTAAAGGTAATGATCAGTGTGTTAAAAATATCCTTGTTTTGGTACGAGGCTCGGAATCCATCGAGCATGCTGTCGAAGGTTGAAGTTTTATTAACGCTTCGCGTTATTGGAAGAGGGGCTATTTTCATCACGGTCAGGGCGCCCAGCACCAGACTGGCGGACTGAATCAATAAGATATCGCCTACACCAACAATCTCCATTTGACCGGCTAGAACCAGCCCCAGCATCTGGACAATAAAGCCCACCGCCGTTGCTGCCGTAACACCGCGCTGAACATCGGAACCGACGACCCGATTCAGGATGGCCTGTTGGGCCGGGCTGCTAAATGAAATCGCTGTACTCATTGCAATACCGAACAGGCTAACCGTCCAGATGTTCAGTAGATCAATTTCTGTCATTCCAAACAGGGCAAGTGGGAACAGCCAAGCGACGGCGTATACCTTGAGCAGGAAAGATCTTGCATCGGTTCGGTCTGCGCTGGCGCCCCCCCATAGCATTAGGACAATGCCCGGCAGCCCGATGACAGCCTGGATCATGCCTACTTGATCTGCAGGTAGCAGAAGAATGCCGACTAGCAGCCAGCTCAGCAATAATTGCTGCATGGCAGTCGCCGTGCCTGTGAAGGCCGTGGTTCCAAGGTAAATTCTAAACTGTGAATTTTGCCAGAGGCTGGTGAACTGCTCGTTCAAATGTCTGCTTCTATAATGGGTCAGGGTAATGAAATGGATGAGGGTAATGAGCGTGCCCACAGTCAGACTAACCATTGGACACACCAATCGCCAGAAATTTATCGAGCGAAGCACATAGTGGACAAAGCAGTCACTTAGAGCGCGTTCTAAATCGGGGTGTAAATTGACTTGCTTGCTTCAAGCAAGTATCTTTACGCCACTACTCATGATGTTGATATAAAGATGGCAGATTACATAGCACCCGCCCGAGAAATCGGGTTTGTGGTCAATGAACTTTTAGACTATCCAAGACTGGCCTCACTTGCTGATTTCGCAGATGCAACAGAGGAGTTGACCGGCGCAATTCTGGATGAAGCTGGGAAATTTGCAGCGCAGGTGCTCTCACCCCTTAATAAAGTTGGTGATCAGCAAGGCGTGCGGATGGACGGCGATACGATTAAGACAGCCGATGGTTTCGCTCAAGCCTACCAGATGTTCGTCGATAACCAGTGGCTAAGTCTTGCACAAAACCCACAGTATGGTGGGCAGGGTTTACCCTTTCTGATTCATCTTGCTGCGGCTGAAATGTGGAATAGTGCGTGTACATCAATGGCACTGTGTCCGATGCTCACTGCTGGCGGCATTGATGCTCTGGTGGCTCATGCCAGTGATGAATTAAAGGAAAAATATCTCCCCAACCTGATTACGGGGAAATGGACCGCGACAATGAATCTGACTGAGCCTCATGCCGGTTCAGACCTGTCGACGTTAAAGACGCGCGCAGAACCAGCAGGAGACCATTACCTGATAAAAGGTCAGAAAATTTATATCACCTGGGGTGAGCATGATATGACAGACAACATTGTCCATATCGTATTGGCTCCGATGACTGATGCGCCTCCGGGAAATAAGGGTCTGTCGTTGTTCCTGGTACCGAAGTTTTTGGTTAACGAGGATGGTTCCCTGGGTGAACGGAACGATGTTCGTGTGATGTCGACCGAACACAAGCTTGGTATTCATGCCAGCCCTACCTGTGTGATGGGCTTTGGTGAAAATGGGGGTGCGATTGGCTACCTGATTGGTGAACCGGGTGATGGACTTGCGTGTATGTTCACCTTGATGAACCACGCGCGTCTGGAAGTAGGCCTTCAGGGTGTCGCGCTCTCTGAGCGGTCGTACCAGGATGCTTTAGGTTACGCCAAGGACCGAGTTCAGGGCCGAGACTCAGAAACAGGGGAACCTGCCGCTATTATCCAGCATGCAGATGTTCAGCGAATGTTGATGTGCATGAAATCTCTGACCGAGGCGATGCGTGGCCTCACTTATGATGGCGCGTTTGCCCACGACTTTCGAATCCACGGCAAAGATGAAGATGAGAGGCGGCATTTCAACGAGCGTTTCGCGCTGTTAACGCCGTTGGTCAAAGCCTGGTGTACAGAGCTGGTTAATGAAGTTACTTCGATTGGTATCCAGGTCCATGGTGGCATGGGCTTTATTGAAGAGACCGGTGCAGCGCAGCATTACAGGGACGCACGAATTTCTTCTATCTATGAAGGTACTAATGGTATTCAGGCGAACGACCTGGTTGGCCGGAAGGTGTTGCGGGATCAGGGGGCGGCGCTGGGGTCCTACCTTGAAGAAATTTTGGAAACTGCAGAGCGAATCGAATCCGATGAAAGGCTCAAACCGATTGCGGTCAAATTAAAAGAAGCAGTGGAAAACCTACAGTCTGCTTCGCACTATGTCATTGAAAATGCTCCGAGCAGCCAGAAGTTCGTTGGCGCTGTCGCCTACAATTTCCTGATGATGATGGGTTATGTTGCTGGTGCCTGGTATATGGCCAGGTCCGCTGAGAAAGCCGTGGCGGAACTGGAAGGCTCGGACAAGGCTTTTTATGAAAGGAAACTGGCGTCGGTGAACTTTTACTTCGCGCAAATCCTTCCCCGGCACAAGGGTTACCAGGAAGCGGTAATATCGGGCGCAGAAATTGGTGTTTCACTCAATGAAGCGTGTTTCTAAACGATGATCTTGAAGAGCCGGATCGCGCGCCTTACGCAGGCTGAGCGCACGGGGATTTCGGACAATCGGATGCTTGAGGCGGCGGTTGAGCTGATTGTAGATCGCGGGCCGGCGGCGACCAGCCTAAAAGAGGTTGGGTTAAAAGCAGGTTATTCCAGGGGTCTTGCCGGGCAAAGGTTCGGCTCGAAAGATAAGTTGTTTTCCTTCGTATTACGTCAGGTCGGTGACAGCTGGCTCGCACAATTAAAGCAAAGTACTCACCAGCAAACGGGTCTTGCTGCTATTCATGATGCGTTGGATGAGCACTATGAGTTTTGTGTCGAGGCCCCTAACCAGGTCCGCGCTTTTTATACGCTCTGGTTTGAATCGGTTAATGCGGGTTCTGAACTCACAGAGATTATTGGCAACATTCATAACCGGCGTCATCAAGACGTCTTTGCCTGGATCATGACTGATTCAGCAGTGGGCGAGCGAATTAAGTCCAATGCCGATGCCATTGCAGGACAGTTTTGCGCCTCGGTCATTGGGATTGTTTACTATTGGTTGGCGAACCCATCGGACCTGAAAGAAACCCGGAAACTACACGATAACTTAAAGAAAACAATGACGCTGATGCTTGCGTCGAAACAAGAGGAATAACTCATGTCAGAAGCGAAAGTCAGATCAGTGGAAGGTAGTACTGAATCAACAACGAAAGTACCTCCGCTACGATTCGTCACGGCAGCGAGTCTGTTCGATGGCCATGATGCTTCCATTAACATCATGCGGCGAATTCTTCAGTCACTTGGTGTGGAAGTCATTCACCTGGCTCACAACCGGTCAGTCGCCGAGGTAGTGCAGGCGGCTTTGCAGGAGGACGTGCAGGGCATAGCTATCAGTTCATATCAGGGTGGGCATGTAGAGTACTTTAAGTACATCGTCGATATGCTAAAGGA
>JABIVN010000430.1 GCA_018667205.1 Gammaproteobacteria bacterium
CAAGAGCGCTATCCTTGCAGAACTTGCCGAGACCACAGAGCTTTCCAAGAAACAGGTTAGCTCTGTCCTTGACGAACTTGCTTCACTGATAGAACGCCATGTTAAAAAAGGCGGCGCTGGTGAATTTACGCTACCAGGTTTGCTCAAGATCAAAACTGTTAAGAAGCCTTCTCGCCCAGCTCGTAAAGGTGTCGCTAATCCTTTCCGTCCAGGTGAGCTAATGGATGTTGCAGCCAAACCTGCAAGTACCAAGATCAAGGTCTTGCCACTTAAAGGCCTGAAAGAGTTCGTTTAAAGCACACCTTTAAACGCACTAAAAAAGGCCGCAATCTGCGGCCTTTTTTATGGTGCAGAACCCACTTTCTTGCAGAAGCACAGCTTGACCATGACGACGAAAGCAAAGGGCGTGTTACCACACGCCAACCGGACCTGGACCTGAAAAGCCCGACCCTTGACTGACATGCGCCAACTTCCGCCTTCTTTTGCCACTTCTGCCCCTCAAAATCCTTAACAACGACTTACCGGAAAGTCTCGGAATCAACGCACTGAAAATTAACGCTATAACCGTCGGGATTTTAACGGCAACGTTAGCGTGGTTTTACGCCACAGATTTTGCAGAAAATAGGACTCGGTAGCCCCTGTATGAAACGTATGAAGCGTATACATCGTTATTTCATGCCAACTTAGGATTAAGTTAAAAGCACGCCGGGGAATGATAAGATGAAGGTACCCGACGCTATCGCAAATGGAACAGTTACATCGATGAATATGGGCATCCGGTTCGGAGTCACATTCGAACCGTACATTTTCACAATGACAATCGCCTCGATGTAACATTAGGATTAACTTTTTAAAGACACAGACAGCAGCAACAACAACCTCAATAGGCAACACAGACCATTATGAGAGCATCAAAGTACACAATCGCCACCCTGAAAGAGACGCCGTCAGACGCAGAGATCATCAGCCACCAGTTAATGATCCGTGCCGGCCTCATTCGCAAACTCGCCTCCGGCATTTATTCGTGGTTGCCGATGGGTTTTCGTGTCCTGCAAAAAGTTGAAAATATCATACGAGAGGAAATGAATGCCTCAGGCGCGCAGGAAGTGATGCTGCCTGTCGTTCAACCCGCTGAACTGTGGCGTGAGTCGGGGCGATGGAGCCAGTATGACGAAGGGCTACTACTGCAGTTTCAGGATCGTCACGATCGTGAATTCTGTTTTGGTCCAACTCACGAAGAAGTTATTACAGACCTGGCGCGTGGCGAACTAAAAAGTCACAAACAGCTGCCAGTTAACTACTACCAGATCCAGACAAAATTCAGGGATGAGACACGACCAAGGTTTGGTGTTCTTCGCTCCCGTGAATTCACCATGAAAGATGCCTATTCATTTCATATCGACCAGGCGTCGCTAAATGAAACCTACGAAGAGATGCACGAAGCCTACTCCCGAATTCTGACTCGTATGGAGCTGGACTTCAGGCCGGTGCTTGCCGATAGCGGCAGCATTGGCGGCAGCGCCTCTGTGGAGTTCCATGTGCTTGCTGAATCCGGGGAAGACAAGATCGCATTTTCCAGCGAAAGTGAATACGCCGCGAACGTCGAAATGGCTGAAGCACTGGCACCTGCATCCGAAGATGCTGACCTACTTGCGACAGAGGAACTCGCGACACCGGGCATTAAAACCATAGAGGACGTCTGCAAAGCATTAGGAGTCGCGGCTAACAGGACTGTCAAAACATTGATTGTCAAAGGTAGCGAATCCAACCTGGTTGCATTGGTGTTACGCGGCGATCACCAGCTGAATACGATCAAGGCAGAAAAGATTGAAGGTGTTGCCTCACCGCTGACAATGGCAAATGAGGTGGAAATAAAATCAGAAATTGGCGCTAGCATAGGTTCTATAGGCCCGCAGGGACTATCGATCCCTATCATCGCAGATCGAAGTGCTGCAGCACTTCGCAACTTTATCGCCGGCGCCAACAAAGATGACTTCCACACTGGCAACCTCAACTGGGCGCGAGATGCCATGGCAACCGCCATTGAGGATATTCGCGATGTCGTAGAAGGGGACCCAAGTCCTGATGGCAAGGGGGAGATCAGGTTCAAGCGCGGCATCGAAGTAGGCCACATTTTCCAGCTTGGCGACAAATACTCCAAATCGATGAACGCAACCGTTCTGGA
>JABIVN010000431.1 GCA_018667205.1 Gammaproteobacteria bacterium
CTGCAAGGCCTACTGCCTCGAATATCTGTGCACCTTTGTAGGACTGGAGCGTGGAGATACCCATCTTGGCCATTACCTTGAGGATGCCTTTGGCAACGCCTTTCTTATAGGACGCGACTATCTTGTGGATATCAGTGTACTCGGCGGCGTCCAGTAAACCGTCCTGCTGCGCCTGCCAGAGTGATTCAAAAGCCACGTATGGGTTGATGGCGTCAGCGCCGTATCCAACCAGTAGACAATGGTGGTGGACTTCTCGAGCCTCGCCGGATTCAATCACAATCCCGATACGTGTTCGTTGATAAGTTCCCACCAGATGATGGTGGACTGCACCGCAGGCAAGCAGTGAACTCAGCGCCATGCGGCCTGCGCTGATATTCCTGTCAGAGAGCACGATAATGGAAAATCCACCATCGATTGCAGTCGTCGCTTCATGACAGATACGGTCCAGCGCCTCCAGCATGCCTGTCTTGCCGGTTGATTTCTCGAAGGTGATGTCAATGGTTTGCGTCTTCCAGTCCCGCTCATTGATATTTTTGATGCTGGCCAGTTCATCATTGGACAGGATCGGATGTGGCAGGCTTAGTCTGTGTACATGTTCTTCGGTTGTTTCGAGCAGGTTGCGCTCAGGGCCGATAAAGCAGGACAAGGACATCACCACTTCTTCGCGGATGGAGTCGATCGGTGGATTGGTTATCTGAGCGAACAACTGCTTGAAATAGTCGTAGATCATACGTGACTTGTCTGACAGGCAGGCTAGTGCTGAGTCGTTACCCATGGAGCCTAGGGGATCCCGCGCTTCAGTCACGAGTGGTAGTAACATAAACCGCATCGTTTCTAGGGTGTATCCGAATGACTGCATGCGCTGAACCAGACTAGAGGGCTCGTAGTTCAGTTCATTACCTGTTTTGGGCAGATCACTCAGTTCGAGTTTCTGGTTTTCGATCCACTGGCCATAGGGCCTTTGGGTGGCGAAGTCCATTTTCAGTTCTTCGTCGGGGATGAGCCTGCCAGCAAAAAAATCCACCAGGAACATCTTACCGGGTTGCAGGCGCCCTTTTTCCTTAACGTTGGCTGGGTCTATCTGTAAGACGCCGACTTCACTTGCCATCACGACCTTGTCGTCATGGGTGACGTAATAACGTGAAGGACGAAGACCGTTTCGGTCAAGTACTGCGCCGATGTAATGCCCGTCCGTAAAGACGATAGACGCCGGGCCGTCCCAGGGTTCCATCAAGGCTGAGTGATACTCGTAAAAATCACGTTTTTCCTGCGGCATATTGACGTCTGCCTGCCAGGCCTCCGGGATCATCATCATCACGGCTTCCTGCAGGCTTCTGCCAGACATCAACAAAAACTCAAGCACATTGTCAAAGGTGCCGGAATCTGAAAAGTTCGGTTGTACAATCGGCAAGAGATCTTTGATTCGGTCGCCGAACATTTCCGACTCTACGACGCCTTCCCGGGCAGTCATATTATTTTTGTTGCCCCGCAGGGTGTTAATTTCGCCGTTATGGCTCATAAAGCGG
This sequence comes from Gammaproteobacteria bacterium, assembly GCA_018667205.1. Taxonomy (GTDB): domain Bacteria; phylum Pseudomonadota; class Gammaproteobacteria; order Pseudomonadales; family Azotimanducaceae; genus UBA9659. The sequence continues at coordinate 1,527 of JABIVN010000431.1, forward strand.
TTTGGCTGCGCTCTATCCCAACTTGGGAAAGTATTGGTGGAGAATCTGCTGTGAACCATCGCCAGGTGGCTCTCGTAGTCAGGGTCTTCCAGATCCGAATAGAAAGGGAATAGCTGGCCTGGGGTGAGCATGCCTTTGTAGACGATGATTCGAGAATTCAGGCTGCAGACATAGACCTGGTGCGCTTCTTTTAGGCTTGTGTTCTGTTTTGTTTCTACGGTGAAGCGACGACGAATTAAATATAGTGCTCGATCGAAGGCATGGTCGGTGGTTTTGGAACCTTCGATCACGACCTGTTCAATAAATGGCATTGCCTCTCTTGCGGCGGGTCCAATGTTCGCTTCGTCAGGACATATAGGGACCTCGCGAAAGCCCAGGCATTGCTGCCCCTCCTCCTGAATGATGCGTTTCATCACCTGTTTACAGTGCGCTCTTTCCTCTGGGTCGTTAGGCAGGAACACATTTCCTATTGAGTAAGCCTGAGGTTCCGGAAGCGTGATCCCCAGTTCTGCCAGCGCCTTTTGGAAAAACTTATGTGAAATGGCGGTCAGAATACCTGCGCCGTCCCCTGAGTTTTCCTCGAACCCACAACCGCCGCGGTGATCCATTCTTGAGTTGATATGGTATGCATCAGTCATTATCTCGTGACTGGGTATACCCTTAATGTTGGCGACGAATCCTACACCGCAGGAATCTTTCTCATTGGCGGGATCATATAACCCGTTCTTCTCGGGAAACCCGATCTTGCCATCGATTCTTTTGCTATTCATTTGCTGTAACTGTCCTGCTTTATGTTTTCGAACCTGTCGATTTGACGCGTCAGTCTACCTGGAAGTGGGCTGACTCAATCCCAACTTCTGGTTTGTTTCAAGTGCAGATGCCCAACGGGGTCACCGGATTCTAGCTCGGCTATTCAGCGGGTCGAAAACAATAGCATTCGGCTGCTGAAAGTCAAGGGTATAGGCACGCACCGCGCCATTTCTTTTTATGTTAACTTGTTGAAATAAAACAATTTTTGCAAATTATAACTTTGATGAAGATTGGCTTTTGCAAGAATATAGTCTGCCATTCGACCGCAGCATGAGAATTAGCGCCTCGGGTGCCTGATATCTGGCCGGTACGGTTTGCTTGTAAGTTTGTTAAAGATGTCGAAGAAAACTCGAAGGATCCGCCAGGAATGCTCGCATCAGACTAACGTGTTCGACATCTTCCCAGGCGGTTTTTGTGATGCTTGTGTTATCCAGGTTATAAATTGTTGCACCTTCACAAGCCATGATGATGGGCGAGTGGGTGGCGATCAGGAACTGGGCGCCAAGGCTGACAGCATTTTTAACGATCGACAATAGCGATAGCTGGTGTATGGGTGAGAGCGGTGTTTCAGGCTCATCCATTAAATAAAGGCCCCTGCTGTGTATCCTCTCCCGTAGGATGTTCACAAACCACTCTCCGTGCGAGCGTGCGTCTGGGTTTTCTCCATATCGGGATGTAATACCTGCTTTTTGGCCTTCCATCGCACCCACGGCCAGATCTCTCCCATAGCCAGACAAGCGCTCGCTGAACCCTTTTTTCAGCTCATCCAAGTCGCGGATATTGTCTGTCATTCGGCGGGTGAAGCCAATGGCATCTTCAGCCCTGAAAAATAGCTTTACCTTTGGGTGGTTTGACCGTGAAAGACGTAATTGTTTCGCTAGTCGTCTGGCATCCTCGAGCATTGGGTCTCTTGAAAGGTCAGTCAAACCGATGGCAGGGCAGTTCATCCCGCAGGCAATCGCTTCCAGCAGCGTTGATTTACCCGATCCATTCTCGCCGACAAAGATTGTTACCGGAGTGTCAAATGCAAGCTTTGACAGGGTCTGTATGCACGGTACCGTAAACGGGTAAGTTTCTGGAAGGTTTTCACCTTTAAGTGTTAGGGAGGTTAAAAACATAACCTACAATTCATAATGCAGTGATTAGTGAGGTTGTTATAATCTGCGCCCGCTTCAAGTACAAGTAATGCTTGAGGCTCGAATGAATACGTTAATTCGCAAAATGAGGATCAGTATGAAAGAACCAGTCAGGGTAGCGGTAACGGGTGCAGCGGGGCAGATTAGTTATTCCCTTCTTTTTCGAATTGCATCGGGGCAATTGTTGGGGGCAGACCAGCCCATCATTCTACAATTGCTTGAGATTCCACCGGCTATGGGGGCGCTTTCCGGTGTGGTAATGGAGTTGGATGACTGTGCCTTTGAATTGGTGCAGGGAATTGTCGCAACGGACGATCCGAATGTCGCCTTTAAAGATGTTGATTATGCGCTTCTTGTAGGATCTAGACC
>JABIVN010000432.1 GCA_018667205.1 Gammaproteobacteria bacterium
GTAGACCAGGCAAGGCAGCGGGGGCTGCCACTGAATTTCCCGATTCTGGATATTGAAGATGCCTCGCAAGTCAGCACGGCAGAAGTGTGGGGAGCCTTTTTGGAGCGGATTGATAGTGCATCGGATCGATACAACCCTGATGCGGTTCTCACGGCGCGAATACGCAGTGAATCCGGAGAAAGGTGGTCGGTTCGTTGGTCTTATCGGGTCGATGACGCCTGGCAATCACTGGCGTCGGTGGGGTATTCAGCAGAGGAACTGGTTCGCGGTATGGTTAACCAGGTTGCTGACGAATTGGCGGAAAGGTTCGCGCTGGGATCATCCCGCGCAAGAATTCGGTTAAAAATTGAGAATGTAAGAGATGTGTCCCGGTATGCTGCAGTCAGTCGGTATCTTGAGGCGTTGACGCCCGTCCTGAACAGTTCAATTGTCGCTCTGGATCGTGATACTGCTGAGTTTGAGTTGGAGATAGAAGGCCAATACCTGCAACTGATCGAAATCATAAAGTTAGACGAAAGGCTGTTGCTTCTCAGTGAAGACGAACGTAATGAGACGTTGCGTTATCGGTGGGCCGAATAACCATGGACCCTAGCGCGCTTCGCTATATCCCCAACGTAATTACTGGGTTGCGCTTGATCCTTGTATTACCCATCGCTTTTTCCATCTTTAAGGAAAACTACATCGCTGCCTTTCTGTTGTTCGCAATTTCGGGATTGTCGGATGCACTCGATGGATTTATCGCCCGGCGATACGGGTGGGTATCCGCCCTTGGAAGGTTGATTGATCCGCTTGCAGATAAGCTGATGATGATGACGACCACGCTGACTTTAGGGCTACTGGGGCACTTTCCAGAGATGCTGATGGTACTGATCATTGTTAAAGACCTGACGATATTGGCCGGTGTTTTTCCCTACACGACGCTGGCGGGGTTCCCTAGGATACAACCCAACCTCATGGGTAAATGGACAACCGCCGCCCAGATTTTTTTACTGGCCAGTGTTTTGCTAAACTTGGGCTTTCCCGGCACCCTGCCTGAGCTGTTTTTTAATGTATTCTTTTGGATAGTGGCGATAATGACCTCGTTTGATGGCGTTATTTACCTCTGGCTTTGGACGCTGCGGCTGATCGACGATCCCAGATGGAAGGAATCAACCTAATGACGACAATCCAAAAAACGTCCGCGCTATTGCTGTGTGTATTGGCCCTTTTTCTTATTTATTTTTTAAATCCAATCCTCGCACCGTTTTTGGCTGGGATTATTATCGCCTACCTTGGCGATCCGCTGGTGGATAAGCTTGAAGCGGTTCGCATTCATCGTTCGATTGGCGTGCTGTTGGTTTTTCTGGCGTTTGCGGCTGTCATCGGTGCTGCAACGCTTGTGATCCTGCCGTTGATGGTTCGTGAATTAGCCGATCTGGTGGGCAGCATCCCGTCGTTTCTCGCCTGGCTGCAGGAAACTGCCAGCCCCTGGCTGGTAACACGGTTTGGTATAGACCCCTTTGACGTGAATCTGGATAACGTAGCCAATCGAGTGATGGGAAGCTGGCAGAAAACCGGCGGTATTGTCGGTGCTGTCCTTGCACGGGTGACGCAATCAGGGTTTGCCTTTTTGGGCTTCTTGGGGGTTCTTGGGCTAACACCCGTTGTTGCGTTTTATATGATGCGAGACTGGGACCTGGTCATGGCTAGGATTGTTGCGATGGTGCCACGGGACATGGAACCCAGCTTTATTCGGTTGTGTAAGGAATGTGATGAGGTGCTTGGCGCCTTCCTTAGAGGCCAACTCTTAATTATGTTTCTTCTTGGGGTTGTCTACGCGCTAGGCCTTTATGCCGTTGGTTTGGAACTGGCGATCCTGATAGGCATGCTGGCGGGTCTCGCTTCTATTGTTCCTTACCTGGGTTTCTTTGTTGGTATTATTGCGGCAACGGTAGCCGCGATGTTCCAGTTTCAGGATCCGGTCTACCTGGTGTACGTAGGCATCGTTTTCCTGATTGGTCAGGCGCTTGAAGGTTGGGTACTAACGCCGTGGCTGGTTGGCGACAAAATCGGATTGCACCCTGTTGCGGTTATATTTGCTGTGCTCGCAGGGGGGCAGTTGTTTGGGTTTGTCGGCATTCTATTAGCCTTGCCGTTGGCCGCAGTCGTCATGGTGTTCGTGAGGTATTTATACACGCGTTACCTGGGCAGTGAATACTATGGCGCTCGAGATAGCGCTAGAGATCAAGATGTGATGGTGGAGACGAAGGAGACGGTGGAGACGGTGATAAAGGAGTGACCCAGCAATTGGCGTTGAAATTCAGGCTCGATGATCACACTCGCCTGGACGATTATGTTGGAGCGACGGGTTCGAAACTCGTTCATCTTTCTGGTTTCATCTATCTTTCTGGTTCAAAAGGCTCCGGGAAATCACACCTGTTGCAGGGTATCTGTCATAGAGCCGTGTCAGAAGGGCTTAGTACTATTTACCTGAATGCATTGTCGCTACTTGAGTCGGGAGTATTGGAAGGGTTAGAGCAGCTGGACCTGGTCTGTCTCGATGATGTTGACGATGTGTTGGCATTGGCCGATTGGCAACGGGCGCTTTTTCATCTAATTAACGCCGTAAAGGATGCTGGTAGTACGTTAATAGTCAGTTCAGCTCATCCTGTTTCAACCTTAAAACTTGAGTTAGGTGATCTCGACTCAAGGATAAAAGGAGCCTACCTGTTGTCGACAGATCAACTTGACGACGAGCAGAAGCTCGAGGTGGTGGGACGTAAGGCTCGTCGTCGCGGATTTGAGATGAGCGAGGAAGTGTGTCGGTTTATTCTGGGTCGATCTCGGAGAGATATGCACCATCTTGCCCGGCTGGTTGATCAGTTAGATGAAGAAACCCTGCGTCGTCAGAAGAAAGTTACGATACCCTTCGTCAAAGCAGCCTTGGGCCTTTAATGCCCTGTGTTCTGTTTACAGGGGGGGGGACAGCAGGCCATGTGACACCCAACATCGCTTTGCTCGAAGCTGCTGCAGGAAGAAACTGGGAAGTCGCCTACGTTGGGTCCGTTGCCGGTATTGAACGAGAGATGATCGGCGCGTTGGGGATTCCTTATTATGCGATCGCATCAGGTAAGCTCCGGCGATATTTCTCCTGGCAAAATTTCATTGATCCTTTTTTCATCCTCTGGGGCATGCTGCAAAGCGTAGTGCTGTGTCTTCGCTTGAGGCCGGACGCGGTCTTTTCGAAAGGCGGGTTTGTTTCTGTACCATTAGTCGTCGCGGCCTGGTTATTGCGAGTGCCAGTCATCAGTCACGAATCGGATATAACGCCAGGGCTTGCGAACCGATTAACCTACCCGTTCTGTAGGAAAGTCTGTGTCACCTTCGAGGCAACAGCGGCCTTCCTTCCCAAAGGTAAAGTAAACGTCACCGGTACACCGGTCAGACAATCACTGGTTGCCGGTGATGCTGCCACCGGGTTGGCGTTCCTTGGGTTCTCAGGTGAAAAGCCCGTCTTGTTGGTATTTGGCGGTAGCCTTGGGGCGGCAACGATTAATAACCAGACTCGCAGGGCTCTGCCCGTGTTGCTCCAGGATTTTGATGTTGTTCATGTCGTGGGAAATGGAAACATA
>JABIVN010000433.1 GCA_018667205.1 Gammaproteobacteria bacterium
AAAGCAAGAATGCCGAGCTGGATATTATTTCTTGGTGGGGCAGGTATCGTTGCAGGTCTGGCGATTTATGGGTACCGGGTAATGCGAACAATTGGTACACATATTACAGAGCTGACCCCCAGCAGCGGGTTTGCTGCAGAACTTGCTGCAGCAACCACCGTGGTATTGGCATCAGCTTATAGCTTGCCGGTCAGTACCACGCATACGCTGGTTGGCGGGGTTCTGGGTGTTGGCCTTGCCAAAGGCCTGCATGCGCTTAATCTTCGTGTGGTTGGTACCATTTTCCTATCGTGGTTGGTCACACTGCCTGCTGGCGCAATACTCGCGATCATCTTCTTCTATATCTTCAAGGCGATCTTTGGAACCGGCTAGCCTGATTTCGATCAGGCAGCTTCAACTTCAACTTTTATGCCGGTCATAAACGACTGATTGCTGATTTTTTCGAAGGACCCCGGGCCGGTCGGCAACAGGTTGTTAGCGTTCGAACCTGCAAATTTGGCTGCGGTCTTCATGGTTTTCCCTTGGTAACCCCAACCATGGGTAATGGCGACTGTTCCGGGCTTAAGGGACTCGTCCAGGGCAACGACGGTGGTTATTTCCCCGAACTCGTTTTTCACTTTCACACTGGAGCCTTCGCCCAGGTTTCTTGCCCTGGCATCATCGGGATGCACGTACAGAGGATTATTCTGGTGTTTTGGCCTCTTAAGGGACGTTACATTGTGAAACCAGCTGTTGATCATGTAGTTGGTGCGCCGGGAAATCATTTTGAGCTGATCTTCAGGTTCCTGGCCGAGTTCGTTGAATATCTCCCGGCATCGACCAAGGGCTTCATCGAAAGACGCGGGCATACAGTCCACACGGGAGGTTTCAGTCTGAATAACGTTGCTGAAAAATTTGCCCGGGGCGACCGGGTTCAGCACCACGGTGCCTGATGACTTGACGTCATCGATACTAAGGTTGGATTGTCGCAACATATGATCGAATCGGCTGAACAATCCGAGCTCATCGATGGCGCCCTGGTAGTCGTCTAGCGGGCGGTTTTCCGTTGCGAAACCTTGGGCCAGTTCAATCTGTCGCAGAATCCACCACTCGGGTCGTCTTTCTGCCTTGGGCGGTACAATGAAATCTGTGTACTGGATGAAAGGTTCTTTTTGCATCCCCAGGCCGCAGATGTTGATGTCTGCGCGTTCGAACATATCGGTTGCAGGGAGAACATAGTCAGCGTATTCGGATGTTGCAGAGGGATAGATATCAATCACCATAACGAATTCGAGTTGTTCGAATGCTTTTTGGAGCTTTTCCCCTGAACCCATTGAAAGAATTGGATTACCCGAGATCACGATAAGCCCCTTGATCGGGTTATCTTTGCTAAGGATCATATCCGCCATCAGGTTCCCTGGAAGTGAACCCCTTATTTTTCGCACTTCACCCAACGGGGTTGGCTCATATTTAACCTCACCCTGAGTTCTCCCGGATTTTGCTGCCGGATAAAAACCGCGCGAATAAACATTCCCGCCGGGCTTGTCCAGATTGCCTGTGACGACACTGAGCATAAATAGCAGCCAATACGCGAGCGAGCCCTGCCGGCCCATGTTGACGCCGGTAGACATGTAGAAGGCAGCGCTTTTTGCCGCGCCGATATCATCCGCCAGGGCCGCTATCGATTGTGCACTCATCCCCACTGCACTGGCAACCCGTTGTGGGCTGTACTCGGCTATGAAAGACCGTAGTCCTTCTACATGATCCGCGTGATCTTGAATGTACTCGTGGTTTACCATGTCCTTGTCAAACAGGTGATGCAGAATAGCCGCCATCAGGTAAACATCTGTATCCGGCTTAACGGGTACATGGGTCCCGATCCCGTTAATAGATTCGTTGTGACGAGGGTCCACGAAACGAATGTCGGCACCCCTCTTTGAGGCTGCTCGCAGACTCTCCATTGGGTCGGCGATAGAGATAAAACTCATGTGGGAAACCCGGGGGTTTGCGCCAAAGATAAGCAGGAAGTCAGTGTTGTCGATGTCCGGGATGGGGTGGATGGTGCTGGACCCAAATACGGCTTCTGAGGCTGCGAATTTGTTGGCACAGTCCTGGGTCCCGGAGGAAAAATTTCGGCGAATTTCATTGTTAAGCAAAAACGAGCCGATGGCAGGCCCTGCCAATGAATTAAATGCCAGCGGGTTGCCCGTATAGGAAGCGACTGATCC
>JABIVN010000434.1 GCA_018667205.1 Gammaproteobacteria bacterium
ATGACGCCAATACCGACGACAAAACCAGAGCCTATAGCGAAAGGAGAGCGCCATGCGGCTAGGGGGCTGATTTCCAGGAAAGGGGAGTCCCTGTCCAGAGCATGTGAGATTCTTTCCCTGATCGGCATTTTGTCCCGGGAACGAAGCCGAGCAATGGCCTCGGTGCCGCCACCCTCCGAGGCTTCTTCCAGAAGACCATCCAATAGTCCTAACATTTTCATCATGTCAGATCTGTTCTGCTGAAACTGTTCAGAACGTGTATCTATCTTCGAATCCAGGATAGGCATTTACATTTTTCCTTTGGTGGTTTTTCCACGCATGTAGAGATGGCGGCGAGGGTCAAAAGTAACACAAATAAATCAATTGAAGTACTACGACCAGTGGTGCAGGTAAATCAAACCTATCCCGGTGGGGCCCGCATAGTGGGTTAATCAAGTGTGTTAGATTGACCACTCCAAATCACAAGACAACCAGGTAGAGCCTGATGACGAATACCACAGATATTGAACTGAATGAATTTCGCGAGGGTGTTTCTGCCTGGTTCAATGAAAATAAACCATCCGTCCCGGGGTTTCTCCTTCCCGAGACATTCATGGAAGTCGGTACTGATTTGCAGTTTGAGTTCCTCAGGGACTGGCAGCGGAAAGTTTATGAGGCAGGCTATTTGGGCATGGCGTGGCCTGAAGAATATGGTGGTAGGGGCATGCCCCAGGTGTTCCAGGATATAGCGACACAAGAGATGGCAAGCCAGCGTCTGCCCTTCATGCCAAACACAATAGGGTTGAACTGGGCTGGTCCCCTGATCCTCAAGATGGGCACAGAGGAAGATAAGCAAAAATATATTAAAAATATTCTTAGTGCCGAAGACATCTGGTGTCAGGGGTTTTCTGAACCAGAGGCGGGTTCTGACCTTGGCAACTCGCAGTGCCGTGCAGTCCGCGATGGTGATGATTACGTGATCAATGGGTCCAAGATATGGACCAGTTTAGGGACCTACGCAAAGTACATGATACTACTCGCAAGAACCTCATCCAGCGGTGCTAATAAGTACGCCGGGTTGAGTTATTTTCTGGCGCCAATGCAGGTTGAAGGAATAGACCCGAAGCCCATTCAAAAACTGACGGGTGAATATGGTTTTTGCCAAACTTATTTTGACGACGCGCGAATTCCCGCCGACTGTCTGATGGGTAGTGAGGGTGACGGCTGGAACATAGCGATGGTGACGCTGACCTTTGAGCGGGGAGCAACGGGAGGCCAGGCCGGTGGAATAGCCACGATGGAGCTCAGTATTAACGATGTTGTTGAGCTATCGAGGCGGGCAATGAGAAACGGCAAGCCGGCGATAGAAGATCCGCATATTCGCAGCCAGTTGGTTCAGCTGATGACTGAGTCAAGAGGTAACCAGTTGATGTCTGCCCGCGCAAGAATTCCTGCGCTTGCCACTGATTGGCCGGCTGCGGTTCCAATGTCGGGAAAGCTAAGAGGCTCTGAACTGAAACGCAGAATGTGTCAATTAGCGGTATCTCTTCAGGGAGCCAATGGGGCACGTTTCGTGTCCGAGGAAGCTATCGACGGTGGCAAGTGGCAACGTTCCTACTTCAATTCCTTTAGCGGCACGATTGGTGGTGGAACATCTGAAATTCAACATAATATCGTTGGCGAGCGGGTGCTTGGCCTACCGAAAAGTTAGGGGTTGATGAATGAGTGACCAGATAGCGTTTAGCGAAGAACAGGCAATGCTGCTTGATACTGCGACAGAGTTTTGTCGGAAACATTCCCCTATTGAAACTGTGCGGGCTCGGTTGGGTGCAGACCAGATTGATGCCGCAACCTGGCAAGAGATAACAGCACTGGGTTGGTTGGGCATCAATGTTGCTGAAGAGTTTGGTGGTCTGGGCCTGGGTTTATCGTGCGTGGTGCCCGTTGCCGAGAGTATGGGCAGATACCTGATGGGTAGTCCCTATAGCGGTGCAATTATTGCCAGTGAATGTCTGGCTACTTCGGGGAGTCGTACCCAGAAAGAAGAATGGTTGCCGAAGATTGTTTCCGGCGCTATAGGATCTATGGCGCTGACAGAACCTAACGGTAGTTGGTTGCTGGACGAAATAGGCGCACAGGCTGTGGAGCGGGCTGATAGGCTTGAGCTTTCCGGGACCAAGTGCTTTGTTACGGATGCAGACACCTCGGATTTTTGTATTGTGTCAGTTAACGTTGAAGCGCAGGCGAGGTTGGTGCTGGTTAAGCGGGAACAGATACCCGCTGGCAATCTGCACAGGGAAGTGGTGATCGACGAGACTCGGCGAAGTTATCAACTCGACCTGGATGGGATAACCGTGCCGCTTGATCAATTGTTGAAAGGAAGTGATTTCCAGGCCATAGAGTTTGCGTCACTTCTGCTTCTTTCGGCAGAGATCGCAGGTGGCCTGGTTGGTTCGATTCATACTATCGTTGAGTATCTGAATACCAGAAAGGCGTTCGACAAGGTCATTGGTAGTTACCAGGCGCTTAAGCATCCAACGGTAAAGATACTGCTTGATCTTGAAGCCATGCGCTCGCATCTCTATCATGCCGCGACACGGTTGGCAGAAGGCAACACCGATGAGGCCGAGGTGGCGCTTCGAATGGCGAAAGCCCATGGGTCGGCAGCTTTTGCTTTTGCTGGTGACCGGGCGGTCCAGTTCCATGGTGGGTTCGGGTTCACTTATGATTGTGACGCCCAGTTGTACCTGCGCCGAGCGTTATGGTGCCAGTATCAGTTTGGTGATGAAGCGTATCATCGGCACTTGTTGGAACCGATGCTGCTGGATCAAACTGGATAGGAAATTGAAGGAACCGTCATGAGAATTCTAACCTCAGTATCGGGCCACGACCTGAATGATATCGGTGGTCTGTGCGAGAACCTTGAAACACTTGGGTTTACCGATCTTTCTGCGCAGGAGAACAAGCAGGATGCCTTTCTGCCGCTGGCAATTGCAGCCACGCAATCGAAGGTTCTGAATTTAAGAACCAGCGTTTCCATTGCGTTCGCCCGATCACCCATGTCCACCGCGATGCTGTCATGGGATATTCAGGCAGCGTCTAAGGGGCGGTTTACCCTTGGCCTTGGCAGTCAGGTGAAAGGTCACAATGTCAGGCGATTCAGTGTGCCATGGAGTCCGCCGGCGCCAAGAATAAGGGAGTATGTTCAATCTGTCAGGGCGATTTGGGATTGCTGGGAAAATGGCACCAGGCTCGATTACCAAGGTGAACATTACCAGTTTTCATTGATGACGCCGAACTTCACACCGGAGCCCCTGAGGACGCCGTTGCCAAAAATTCAGATCGCGGCCGTTGGTCCGGCAATGATGAAGGTAGCAGCTGAAGAATGTGATGGGGTCATGCTTCATGGTTTCTGTACCCGCAAGTACCTGCAGGAAAAGGTGATGCCTAAACTCGCAAAGGGGCTTGAGCAGGCGGGAAGAAGCCGCGAACAGTTTGAAATATCAGGTGGCGGGTTTGTGGCGACGGGAGCGGATGATGAAGCCGTACAGAAACTGTTTGAGTGGGTGCGGATGCGCATCGGTTTCTATGGTTCAACACCATCTTACTGGCCGGTGTTCGAGGTGCATGGCCTTCAGGATCTTGGTTTAAAACTGAATGAAATGTCCAAGAAAGGGCAGTGGGACGAGATGACCAAAGAGATTTCTGACGATGTTGTGCATCTTTTTGCCGCAGTCGGTCGTCATGATGAACTGGTTGGGGCCCTCACGAACAGGTTTGGTGGTATGACGGATATTGTTGGCTTGCCGGAGGATACACCGCCGGACGTGATCCAGGAGGTGCTGGCGATTTGACTTTTTTTTAGGTTAGAACGCGCTAAGTTAGGGTGGGCTAAGTTTGAAGAACGTCTGGCAATCCCGTATCGTCTCTATCCTGTTGGCTTTGACTTGGGAAACGTAGAAAACACATGGAAGAAGAGTACCGCTCCATTTTGGAAATGATTGGCGAGGACCCGCTTCGCGGTGGCTTGCTGGACACACCGGCTCGAGCAGCAAAAGCAATGAGCTTTCTGACCCGGGGCTACAGTGAAACGTTGGAACAGGTGGTGAACAACGCGTTGTTCGACTCAGAGACCAGCGAGATGATCCTGGTTCAGGATATCGAGCTTTACTCGATGTGTGAGCATCATATGCTGCCATTTATCGGAAAGTGCCACGTCGCTTACGTGCCAACCGGAAAAGTTCTGGGGCTATCTAAAGTCGCCAGAATTGTTGACATGTACGCTCGCAGACTACAGATTCAGGAGAACCTTACCAAGCAGATTGCCGATGCGATCCAAGAGGTGACGGAAGCGTCCGGGGTTGGCGTTATCATCGAGGCCCAGCACATGTGCATGATGATGCGTGGTGTTGAAAAGCAAAACTCAAAGATGAAAACTTCAGTTATGCTGGGAAGTTTCCGGGATAACCAGATCACACGAATGGAATTCCTTTCGCTTATTTCAAGCTAGGGAAGCGTTGGCGAAAACAGCGAGCAAGGTCCTTGGTCGTGGTTTTCGGTATTCGCGCCCCCGCTGTAAACATCGTTAAAACCCAGCGTCGAACGTGCATATAGTGTCGTTCGACATCAGGAGTTAGTCATGCCCGGCAGTAGTATTGGTGAAATGTTTAAGGTCACGACCTTCGGCGAAAGTCATGGTCCAGCACTTGGCTGTGTGGTAGACGGGTGTCCACCTGGACTGGTTCTTGACGAAGCTGACATACAGGTAGACCTTGACCGTAGAAAACCTGGTACCAGTAAGTTTGCAACCCAGCGAAAGGAAGGCGATAAAGTTCGAATTCTCTCCGGGGTATTTGAAGGCGTTACAACGGGGACATCAATTGGCCTCTTGATTGAGAACGAGGACCAGCGGTCCAGAGACTATTCCGAGATCAAAGACAAATTTAGACCGGCTCACGCGGATTTTTCGTACCAGCAAAAGTATGGTTTTAGAGACTACCGCGGTGGCGGCAGGTCGTCTGCCAGAGAGACTGCGATGCGAGTCGCGGCTGGTGCTATCGCTAAAAAATACCTGCAGGAGCGCCATGGCATTGTGGTGCGTGGCTATCTGGCTCAAATGGGTGACATCACATCCGAAATAATTGACTGGGACGAAGTCGGAAACAATCCGTTTTTCTGCCCCGATGTCGGTAAAGTTTCTGAGATGGAGGCGTTAATAGAGCAGTTGCGACGTGACGGCGATAGTATTGGTGCGAAAATAACCGTCGTAGCGTCTGGCATGATCCCGGGTCTGGGAGAGCCAGTGTTCGATAAGCTGGATGCCGAGGTTGCCGGTTCGTTGATGAGCATTAACGCCGTTAAGGGCGTGGAGATTGGCCGGGGTTTTTCAGTGGTTACTGAACGTGGTACCGAGCACCGCGATGAGATGACCAGTGATGGTTTTCTATCTAATCATGCGGGCGGGATTCTGGGTGGAATCTCAACCGGGCAGGATATTGTCGCGAGCATTGCACTAAAGCCTACTTCCAGCATAACCACGGCATCAAGAACGGTGGATAAAGAAGGCCGTGAAACTGAGATTGTGACTAAAGGCAGGCACGATCCGTGTGTCGGCGTTCGGGCAACACCTATCGCAGAAGCTATGCTCGCGATAGTACTCCTGGATCATCTGCTTCGGCATCGCGGCCAGAATGCGGATGTACAGGTACCCTCTCCATTTAAGTGAACGCTCCATTTAAGTGAACACTCCATTTAAGGAAAAGCTGTTTAGGCGAGCGCCATTCGAATAGCAGGCGCGAAGAGCGCAGTTAGCGCGAGTAATCGGACGCGCCTCGTAGAAGGTCAATAAAGGCTTTGCCTGCGTTGGATAAGGTCCTGTTGACGTGGTGGATCACGCCAAGTGTGCGGGCAAGATCAATGTCGATATCAATATCAAGCACCACAACATCATCACCCACCATCGTCTTTGGTAACACACTCCAGCCGAGTCCGACGCCGATTAACATCTTGATGGTTTCCAGGTAGTTCGTGGACATGCTTGTCTCTAGTCTTAGATCATGATCCTTAAACATCCCTTTGACGATTCTGCCCGTAAATGTCGTCATGTCTGGCAGGATGGCTGAATATTCTGCGAG
>JABIVN010000435.1 GCA_018667205.1 Gammaproteobacteria bacterium
AAACGTTACCGCTTAATAACCCCGCAACGGGTCGTCAGGAGGCCGAACTGGCGATGGCCTCAGCAGAACAAACCAGGTTGGCCATCAGAGCAGCATCACTGGCCTATCCTGCCTGGCGAGCAACCCCGCCGGCAAAGAGGGCGCAGGTCATGTTTCGTTTTAAGGCGCTCCTGGAAGCCAATGTTGATGAGATTTGCGCGCTGGTCAGTCGGGAGCATGGAAAAATTCCGCACGATGCAGCAGGCGAGGTTCAGCGTGGTATCGAAAATGTAGAATTTGCCTGCTTTGCGCCAGAACTGTTGAAGGGTGAGTTCTCTAAGAACGTTGGGCCGGGCATAGACTCCTGGAGCGAGTTCCAGCCGCTGGGTGTCGTGGCGGGTATCACGCCGTTTAACTTTCCCGTCATGGTGCCCTTGTGGATGTACCCGCTAGCGATCGTCTGCGGGAATACCTTTGTACTTAAACCATCGGAAAGAGATCCCTCGGCAACGCTTTATGTTGCGCAGTTGGCCCATGAGGCCGGTCTTCCACCCGGTGTCCTGAATGTCGTGAACGGTGACAAGGAGGTCGTAGATGTTTTGCTTAACGATCCGGCGATTCAGGCCGTTAGCTTCGTTGGTTCAACGCCTGTCGCCGAGTCTGTGTATGCAGCGGCGACTAATGGTGGGAAACGTTGCCAGGCCTTGGGCGGGGCCAAGAATCATGCGATTGTTATGCCAGACGCGGATCTTGATAACGCAGTTCAGGCTTTAATGGGTGCTGCCTTTGGGTCGTCCGGTGAACGGTGTATGGCGATTTCGGTGGCAGTCGCGGTAGGCGAACAGACCGCTAAAAGTCTGGTTGAAAGCCTTAAGGCGGAAATGTCTAGTTTAAAAGTGGGTGGCGCGCAGGATAACAACAATGATTTTGGGCCGCTTATCACTGCGGAACATCGGGACAAGGTGGTTGGGTTAATCTCGAGCGCCGAACGGGAAGGTGCGCTGATTGTGGTAGATGGTCGCTCGCCAAAAGTGGCCGACGAAGATACTGGTTTCTTTGTCGGTGGAACCCTGATTGACCAGGTGCAGTCGACGATGAGCTGTTATCGCCAGGAAATATTTGGCCCAGTGCTTTGTGTCGTTCATGTCGATAACCTGGATCAGGCGATGCAACTGGTTGACGACCATGAGTACGGTAACGGCACGTGTCTTTTTACAAGAGACGGTGAAGCAGCAAGATACTTTTCAGACAATATTAAAGCCGGCATGGTGGGTATCAATGTGCCCCTACCCGTGCCTGTTTCCTATCACAGTTTTGGCGGCTGGAAGCGCTCGCTGTTCGGTGACTTGAGTGCCTATGGTCCCGATGGTGTGCGTTTCTATACCAGAAGAAAAACAATTACCCAGCGTTGGCCGTCATCATCGGTAAGAGAGTCTTCGAGTTTTTCGTTTCCTTCGAGCTAGCGTTTAGCGCTAACGCTTCTTTTGAACATGACACCGTCCCAGTGAAGGTTGTCGCTGCCAGCTAAATACAGGATGCCTTTTGGCATCCTGCATTGTGATCAGGCCACTTTGTCAGCCTCTACCTGTCTGATACTTGAGCGAGAGGCCAGTTCCCCCATCAGGTTTGATATCGGAGGATACTAAAGGGGGTGCCGGTTGTATTCGCTCTGGCCAGGCGGCAATAGCTAATGTTTCTGAGACATAAACGCCGTCGACTTCGATGGCTGGCATCTTGCCCATAGGGCTATTTGGCAGGAAGTCCTCGTCCTATGACGGCGGCTTAGGTACTTTTTCGACTCTAGCCCTTTCTCCAGCAAAACTGCCTTGGCCAGATCTTAGTAGTGGCTGGGTTCACACCGTGTAACTTGATCATTGCGTTCGCTATTGTTGATGATAAATTATTAATGAACACGTTTTGTCCAGCGTAACTTTCGGCAAAACAATCGTCGAGCCCGTTGCCGGTTTACGGGTAGACTAGTGCTCATTCTATGATGGATCAGGTAAATGGCTGATTGTTGCGAGTCAGAATTGGAAGTCGCAGGACTCGAGGCATCACAGCGTCGGGTGCTGATCATAGTGCTGACCATCAATCTGGTGACTTTTGTTGGGATGGTGTTCGCATCTTGGTTAAGCCAATCATCGGCGCTCTTATCGGGGACTCTCGATAATCTAGGTGATGCGTTGACTTACTCACTCAGTCTTCTTGTCGTTGGGGCTGGCGTTGTCGCTAAAGCGCGTGTTGCAGTTTTTAAAGGCGCGCTGATAGCAATGGCTGCGGTGGCTGTCGCGGTTCAAATTGGCTGGCGTATGTATCATCTGGATGTGCCGGTCGTGGCAATAATGGGCGTCGCCGCTGTCGTGAACTTGCTGGCGAACGGTATTTGCCTCTATTTGCTGAATGATCACCGGCATGATGACGTGAATATGATGTCTGTCTGGGAATGTTCAAGAAATGATGTCAATGAGGGCGTGGCAGTGATCCTAACAGTTGGGCTCGTGTGGTTTACCCAATCTGCATTGCCTGATCTTTTGGTTGCCATAGGCTTGCTTGTCATGTTTTCCCGATCGGCAATCAGAGTCCTGACGTCGGCGTTTGAACAATTGAACGCGGCTTCTCGGCAAGGTGTTTAGTGAACAATAGTCGTTGGTTAAAGATTGCTGTTGAACTAGCGCGCCTTTAAGGACCTGCCCGTTGACCTGATGGCGGGCAGCTTTTTAGCCAGGGCAAGCCAGTTGTCTTTTATTAGTTATCATCGCCCGATAGCTTTTTAACCAACGCATTTAGCTGTCTGGTCTGTATCGAGTCGACAATGCCTGCCAGGTCTGTCAGGCCGCCCGGTGCGTAACCGGTCACATTGTACGTCTGGATAATTCGAGTGCCATCGGGAATCGGCTCAAACCGCCAGCTCATGCCGCCATGAATCCCCATCATTTGGAGTGACCCAAGCCCACCAATCATTTTTAGTTCAACGCCGGGCTGAACGTAAGAGATAAGCATATGCAGAACCTGGTTATCGCCAGATATTTCACAAAAACAGCCGCCTGCCTTGGGTTCAATGAAAAGATTTTCGCGCTTTCCATACCAGGTGTGGCCTTCAAGCCACCACTCGCCGATTCGAATAAATTGGTCGTAGGCTGCTGCTGGTGTTGCCTTAACCTCCCCGGAAATGACTAGCGTAAAACCGGTGTCGCCCTTACTGGTGACATCCGCCAGTGTTATCGCTGACAGCAGCAGCAGGAAGCTGCTAAAGACCCACTTCATTCTTGGTGATCTCCATAAAATCCCGCCAGGTATCGTCCATCTTTGGCCGCCATTTGACCATTAGGGGCGAGCTGGCGGAATCGATAGTGAGTCCCTTAACCTTGGTTAGATAGTGGAACATGAATGCAGAAACACGTGCGTTAACTTCACAGTGTATCCAGATTTTTCTCTTTGCGAGAACCTTCAGGATACCAATGAATTCTTCCAGATGCTGGGCGGTTGGTTCGTCAAAGGGAACGGGAATGTTGATGTAATGCATACCAAGGGATGCCACAAGGCTGCCTTCCTCCGGAATGGCGTTGTTCGAGTCATGCATCGCCAGGTTAATGACGACGTCGTAACCTTCATCAGCTATCCAATGAAACTGGCGTCGGTCGGGTTGCCCTGATGTCGCGATTCGTTCGGTACTTTGGTGAAAATTAAGGGGGTGGTTTACCATTAGGCTAAGCCGGTCATTAAATGACACCTGTCATTCTTAAGTGTTGTATTTCCCCGGCGTCAAAACCTAACTCGGCCAGAATGTCGTCAGTATCGGCGCCCAGCATGGGTGG
>JABIVN010000436.1 GCA_018667205.1 Gammaproteobacteria bacterium
ATCGTCCCTAATCTCACGGTTACTTTCCTTAAGCTCCTCAATCTTGCGACAGGCATGCAGGACCGTCGTGTGATCCCTGCCCCCAAAAGCGTTACCAATTTCCGGCAGGCTGTGATTAGTCAGTTCCTTTGCCAATGCCATCGCAACCTGCCTGGGTCTTGCTATAGATCGTGTTCTGGTTTTCGAGTGGAGATCAGCCAACCGAAGTTTATAGTAGTCGGCGACCGTCTTTTGGATATTATCAACCCCGATCTGCCTATCCTGGATCGCTAACAAGTCCCGTAGCGACTCCCGAACCTGCTCATTACTGATCGCTTCACCGGTAAATTTCGAATTGGCTATAACCCGCTTTAAAGCTCCTTCTAGCTCCCTTACGTTCGACCTGATTCTTTCCGCTATGAAAAAGGCGGATTCGCTTGGCAGATGCACCTGATCGATCTCGGCTTTCTTAAGCAGAATAGCCACCCTTGTTTCAAGATCCGGAGGCTCAACCGGCGCAGTCATACCCCAGACAAAACGACTCTCTAGACGCTCTTCAAGCCCCTCTATTTCTTTCGGATAGCGGTCGCAGGTTAAAACAATTTGGCTACCATCTTCCTGTAACCTATTGAAAACATGAAAGAACTCCTCTTGGGTTTTCATACCCTTTGCTAGAAACTGAATATCATCCATTAGCAGGACATCAACTGACCGGTAATATTGAGTAAAGTCCGACATCGTACCATGTTCAATTGCCCTGACCATGTCCTCCATAAAACGCTGAGAGTACATGTAAGCGACCTTCAAGTTCGGGTGACGATCAGCAATAGAATTACCTACTGCGTGCATCAAATGAGTCTTCCCAAGACCCACACCGCCATAAAGCAAAAGAGGATTATAGGACGACCCACCAATATTTTCTGAGACCTGCAGCGCCGCTGCTCTGGCTATCTGGTTAGAACGGCCCTCCACAAAGGTGTCGAACGTAAACGCCTTATTAAGATCCAGTAGCGGAAAGAAACGTTCGCGCGCAGTAAACGTATTCGTTACCTCGGGTTTTCCCCCTCCTTGCCTACCACTGCTGCCAATCTGCAGCTCAACAATCCCTGAACCATTTTCAGTCAGCAACTCGTTGATCCTGCTCAAAAATTGAGTGTTGACTTGGTCCTTGATGTACCGGTTTGGCGCAAGCAACTTAATATTATCCTCATCACCAATAGCCTGCAAAGGCCTTATCCACGTATTAAATTGCTGCGAAGATAATTCGTCTTCGAGCCTATCAAGACACCTCTGCCAAACTTTGGCCCCCACACTGCCCCCATATTCAATATGCTAGTTGATGCTCATTTTTTACTTTTCTTGGATGCTCCAAGATTTTGTCTTTTCTCTTTTGTCTTTTCTCAACAGCGACAGGCTCGTCTACTGGTAAATCGCGGCACGCCATGCTGCTTTGGGCGCGACAGAATGTTAACTTGATTTGCCCAATCAAGCCACGCAATTGCTGCAAATAACATCCCGAAAAGTATCTATTTTTCAGTTATTTATGCACAAATTGACTGAATAACCCGTGATTAACCTGTGGATAAACTGTGGGTTAAACCACCCCCCTTACATAACCCGTTAGCTCTGTGGATAAGTACTCTATTTATCACCGGTTTATCCACAGACTACACAACGTTTAACCACCGGATAACACTGTACTTATTATCCCTATAACTCATTGATTAAAAAGCGTAATACGTACTTACCAACAGGCAGCCCGCCCTTAATAAAAACGATAATAATAAATTATATATATATAAGAACTTTTTATTACAGACAGACAACACCAACCTGATTGAGCCCTAACCAGCCCATTAAACATCAGATTGACCTAAACCCTAATCTTCTTTAGAATCGCGCTCCGTTTCGACATCCAATGATCAGGTTATTATCATGAAGAGAACATTCCAACCAAGCGTCCTTAAAATGAAGCGAACCCACGGATTCCGTGCAAGAATGGCGACCAAAGGCGGAAGACTCGTATTGAAGAGACGCAGGGCCAAAGGCCGTAAAGCGCTATCTGCCTAATCCAACGTTCTTTCCCGACACCTACTGGCCGTTCGGGCGAGCGGCATGGTCATCGAAAAGCAACCAGATCAGCACTTCCCCTTAGTTCATAGACTGGGTCATTCCTATGAATTTGACGCTGTGTTTAATAGAAACACAGCACGGCACAACTCACCTGGATTGCTTATATTGGCAAAAAAAAACGAGCATGGCTTTAACCGCCTGGGCATGATCGTCAGTAAAAAAAGCATTTCAGGATCCGTTCAGCGCAACCGCGTGAAGCGCCGAATACGTGAAACATTCCGTAAAATTAGTCCGAACCAAGAGGCTGGATGGGATATCGTTGTGATGACCCGGCCAAAAATCAATGCGGAAAAAGATCTCGCCGGGTATTTACAAAACTCTTTCACATCCCTAACCAAAAACTTTAGGTCATTACGCAAGATATGAAAGCAACTTTGTTGGCTTTAATACGACTATACCAGCTGACCTTCAGTGTCTTTTTTGGACCACGTTGTCGTTTCCACCCAACTTGTTCAGCCTACAGTTCAGAGGCGATAGAATCTTATGGCGTCATGAAAGGACTAGCCATGACGGCAGCACGCGTCGGTAAATGCCACCCATTTCACTCAGGCGGATATGATCCTGTGCCCCCTAACCCAAAACTAAGTGCAGTTGACGAAGGAATTTAGATGGATATTCAGCGAGTACTGATCATGTTGGGCCTGGCAGTCACGTCCTATATGCTTATCCTGGCATGGAACGAAGACTATTATCAGGGCTCGACTCAAACCGCCGAAGAGTCCGTGGTTGTCAATGACGCTTATGCGACCGGTGACATTTTGCCTACGATGTCTGAACCCACGTCAACGGGTTTTACGGACATCGTCCCTAGCCTGGAGGGCGATGATGCCACTCAAGCAGTCGTAAGCGTGCCGGTAGCCAGAAACCTCGTCACGGTTACGACAGACGTTCTGGTCGTTAAGATCGATACCCTGGGCGGAGACATTGTTAGCGTCGCATTACCCAAGTTCCCCGAAAAATTAGAGACTCCAGAGATCCCTTTCGTTCTCGTAGATCCCAAGAATTCTTATGTCGCACAGAGTGGACTCATCGGTCCAAGTGGCACGGATAAGAAAGGCACCAGGCCGACGTTCACGGCAGACCGAATGTCTTTTGAGATGGGTAACGCGCCGGAACTGACTGTCACCTTGAGCACAGTCCAGCTAGATGGCACTACCATTCTTAAAAACTTCCACTTCACGCGTGGTGATTACCTGGTTGACGTCGACTATCAGATAACGAATTTTGGCGAAAGCGCATGGAAAGGGGGACTATTCGCTCAGATCAAGCGGGACGGCCAAAGTCCTGTCTCATCGTCAGAAAACCTGATGGGAATGCAGCCCTATGTGGGTGGTGCAACCCGTTCAGACGATGAGTTTTATCGAAAGCTCGAATTCGATGACCTTGAAGAAGAACCCTACAAGCTGACCCTTGACGAGGGTTACATCGCTATGGTGCAGCATTATTTTGTTAGTGCCTGGGTGCCTCGTGAGCTCAGTGGAAATACCTATCGTGGGAGGAAATTAAAAGACCAGGATATCTACATTTTCGGTTTGACAACCGCACCCGTCACAATCGAAGCTGGAGACACTGGCACCATTGGCGCCAGCTTTTATGCAGGCCCCAAAGATCAGTACAGGCTTGAAGAGATAGCGACCGGGCTTGAACTAACCGTCGATTACGGGTTTCTCTGGTGGTTAGCACAGCCGCTGTTTTTTATGCTTACTGCCATTCACTCGTTTGTTGGAAACTGGGGTCTAGCAATTATTGGTCTGACGATTATCGTCAAGTCCTGTCTTTACCCCTTGTCGGCGGCGAGTTTTAGGTCAATGGCAAAGATGCGCAAGCTCCAGCCAGAGATGGTCCGTTTGAAGGAAAGGTTTGGCGACGATCGTCAGCAATTTTCTCAGGCGATGATGGAGTTGTACAAGAAAGAGGGTGCAAACCCCTTGGGTGGCTGCTTACCTATTTTGCTGCAAATGCCGGTGTTTCTTGCCCTTTACTGGACCCTCATGGAAAGTGTTGAGCTTCGTCAGGCACCGTTCTTTCTTTGGATTCACGACCTATCAGCGATGGACCCATATTTTATCCTACCGATATTGATGGGCATCTCTATGTTCCTAACGCAGCGAATGCAGCCGGAACCACCTGACCCCGTTCAGGCCAAAGTTTTTAAGTTCATGCCCATCATGTTCACGTTCTTCTTTTTGTGGTTTCCATCCGGCCTTGTTCTGTACTGGCTTGTTAACAATATCTTGTCGATTCTTCAGCAAGTTTACGTTACTAGACAGTTAGAAAAAGCTTCCTGAAAGCGATTCTTGCTAGCACCTAAATAGATGCCTTATATAAAAGACACGATAGCCGCCAGGGCAACGCCCTCGGGTAGAGGTGGTATCGGCATTATTCGCGTTTCTGGTCCTGGCGTAACGCAGATTGGCCGTCAGATTTTAGGCGCCATGCCAGCACCGCGGTTAGCGACATATTCAGAATTCAGTGACGGCAAAGGTGTCATAGATCAAGGGATAGCGCTTTACTTTAATGCCCCCAATTCGTTTACCGGCGAGGAGGTGCTTGAACTCCAAGGCCACGGCGGCCCTGTCGTGTTGGAAATGCTGCTCAATAGAGTTGTTAATCTAGGCGCAAGAATTGCCGGACCTGGCGAGTTCAGTCAGCGAGCGTACTTGAATGAAAAAATAGACCTTACCCAAGCAGAAGCAGTAGCCGACCTGATCAATAGCAGTACAGAGGCAGCGGCACGGGGCGCTGTCCGTTCTCTTCAGGGCGAGTTTTCTACCAGGATTAACGCCTTGGTTTCGCAAGTGGTAGCGTTACGGGTGTTTGTTGAAGCCTCCATTGACTTTCCTGAGGAAGAAATAGATTTTCTTTCTGACGATAGGATAGCCTTGCAGTTAGCTGAAGTGTTCCGGGAGCTAGAGGCGGTACTGCATGAAACAAACCAGGGCGCACTTTTAATTGAAGGTGCCTCTGTCGTCCTAATGGGTAAGCCGAACGCGGGTAAATCGAGTTTGATGAACCTTCTTACTGGAAGGGATACGTCGATCGTGACTGATATTCCAGGCACGACTCGGGATGTTGTTAACGAGACCCTGCAGTTGGATGGCATACCATTGCGTCTTGTAGACACTGCCGGGATAAGAGATAGCCTGGATAAAATCGAGGCAGAGGGTGTTAAGCGTGCACTAGCAGCCGGTGAACAAGCAGATTTGGTTATCGCGGTGGTGGATGCCAGTGAGCCAGATGCCCCGAAACAAGCCGAATCCCTGATGGACGATCCGAGAACGGTCGTTGTCTTCAATAAAATCGATCTCGTCACGAACACAGATAGGTTTATCGACGCCATACACATGTCAGCAAAGACGGGTGTGGGATTGCATAGCCTTAAGGATCAGCTAAAGGAAAGACTCGGACTCTCGCTTCATGTAGGGTCCGGGTTTACCGCAAGAAAACGTCATATTGTTGCACTTGGTTATGGCAAAGACGCGTTGGCCGCGGCCAGCACCTTGCTAACAGAGCAGCGAGCTGGTGAACTTGTGGCCGAGGAGCTAAGGGTTTGCCAACAACACCTTGCAGAGATAACTGGGGAGTTTACGGCGGATGATTTGCTTGGCGAGATCTTTGGTAGTTTTTGCATAGGAAAGTAGAAGAATGATGGACGTGACTTTGGTAGTGCCTTCCGTATACTTCTCGTCCCGTCATTCTCTATAAGACACCACTCCCTTCGAAGGGCAGAGATTGTGAGTAACCAGAACCGCTTTGATGTGATAGTTGTTGGTGGCGGCCACGCCGGAACCGAGGCTGCGCTAGCATCTGCAAGAGCAGGTGCGTCGACACTATTGCTGACACAGAATATTGAAACACTTGGTCAGATGTCCTGTAACCCCGCAATTGGCGGGATCGGCAAGAGTCATTTGGTCAAAGAAATAGACGCGCTGGGAGGGGCAATGGCGATCGCCGCTGATCGCGCGGGCATTCACTTCCGGGTATTAAATTCCAGAAAAGGTCCAGCCGTTAGAGCCACGCGGGCCCAAGCCGATCGGCAATTATACAGAGTGGCCATTCGGCATATCGTTGAAAATCAGCACGGCCTATCACTTTTCCAACAATCGGTTGACGATTTACATATTGAAAATGGGCGAGTCACGGGCGTTCTCACCAACATGGGCCTTTCTTTTCACGCGCCGACTGTTGTGCTGACTGTTGGAACCTTTCTGGGTGGGTTGATCCATGTCGGCATGGACAAGCAAGCTGGTGGTCGAGCAGGCGATGCCCCATCCAATGCCCTCGCAGACAGGCTGCGGGAATTACCATTTACAGTCGACCGATTAAAAACAGGAACGCCTCCCAGGATTGATGGCAGGTCTGTTGATTTCAGCGACCTGGAAGAGCAGCCAGGAGATGAACCAAGACCGACCATGTCTTATTTGTCCTCCCTTGCTGACCACCCCAAACAGGTTTCCTGTCACATCACCCATACGAGCGAAAAAACTCACGATATCATCCGCGGCGGATTGGACCGGTCTCCTCTATATTCAGGCGAAATCGAAGGCATCGGGCCTCGCTATTGTCCCTCTATTGAGGACAAGGTGGTTAGGTTTTCAGATAAAAACTCCCACCAAATTTTTATCGAGCCAGAAGGCCTTGGCACTCATGAACTCTATCCGAACGGAATCAGTACCAGCTTGCCCTATGATGTCCAGGTCAATCTGGTTCGCTCCATCGAGGGGTTTGAGAACGCGCACATCACGCGTCCCGGTTATGCCATTGAATATGATTACTTCGAACCCAGGGAACTCCAACCCAGTCTTGAGACCCGTCACGTGGCAGGGTTGTACTTTGCTGGCCAAATTAATGGCACCACCGGTTATGAAGAAGCCGCGGCCCAAGGATTAGTGGCAGGCCTTAACGCTGCCAGACAATCGCAGGGTAAAGAACCATGGTGTCCGAAACGTAGTGAAGCTTACATCGGGGTTTTGATTGATGATCTTATTACTATGGGAACACGTGAACCTTATCGAATGTTCACATCCCGGGCAGAGTACCGGTTAATATTGAGACAAGATAATGCCGACAGACGTTTGACAGAGATGGGACGGGAGCTTGGCATCGTGAGCGAAGACCGATGGACCAGGTTCTGCGAAAAACGGAATCGGATCGATCAACTGAGTGATGAAATGAGGGGCCGCTTTGTCCAACCGGGTAATGCGGGGATTGAAGCCCTGCTCGGGCAAGCCCTCACCAGAGAGTATTCGCTGCACGACCTGGCGAAGCGACCGGAAGTCAAAGTCAGTGAGTTGCTCAGTACAATCGGTCACGAGAAGCTACCTGATCATGTCACCGAGCAGGTAGAGATTGACAGTAAGTACCAAGGTTATATTGTCAGGCAACTGGATGAGATAGCCCGCATTAAGGCGCAGCAAGATTTCCCCCTACCGCTGGATCTTGATTATGCCGTTATTCACGGTCTTTCGAACGAAGTCGTCCAGAAACTAAATCAGGTGAAACCATCGTCCTTAGGTCAGGCAGGTAGGATATCCGGAGTCACACCAGCAGCGGTTTCTATCCTGTTGGTCCACTTGAAAAAGCAGGGTAAGATCCCGGTAAGACAAAGCGCCTGATGAAACTCAACGAAAAGATAGAGCGCGGTCTGGTGGCGTTGTCAATTGAGTCTCACGTCAACGTCGTGGAGAAACTGGCACAATATCTGGCGCTCATTACTAAATGGAACAAGGTCACCAACCTAACCTCCATCGACAACCCGGAACAGATGGTGGTGATTCATTTACTGGATTCTCTTT
The DNA here is from genome assembly GCA_018667205.1 of Gammaproteobacteria bacterium. Lineage (GTDB taxonomy): Bacteria > Pseudomonadota > Gammaproteobacteria > Pseudomonadales > Azotimanducaceae > UBA9659. The sequence goes on from JABIVN010000436.1 coordinate 7,908, forward strand.
CCATTCACCCCTATCTTGGTGGTTCTCGGATACTTGACGTAGGCAGTGGTGCCGGTTTGCCAGGTATACCCCTCGCGCTGATCAATGACGATAAAAAGTTTACGCTACTCGACTCTAACGGGAAGAAAACGCGGTTTATGCTTCAGGTAATCATCGAACTG
>JABIVN010000046.1 GCA_018667205.1 Gammaproteobacteria bacterium
AGCGAGCCCGACTCACCAGTGACGATGGTCGCCTGTACGATGTTGATGAATTGCTAGGCAACTTGACGCGGTCTGATTTACCGCCAGTGAAACTGGCAAGTCAGCAATTAGCGGCGTTCGGTGTTACTGGCTTCAACGACATGACACCATCAAACACCCCGGAAACCTGGCAGTGGTTTAGTGAACTACAGCGCAGCCGGGATCTTTTGCAAAAGGTACGAATGTCGGGCAGGCCGGCATTATCGGGCCTCAACCAAACTCCCCGTTTATCCGTCGGCGAAACTAAAGTTCATCTGCATGATTCCTCGCTACCGGACTTGGACGATTTCGTATCGACAATCAAACAGAGTCACCAACAGCACCGTAACGTCGCGGTCCATTGCGTTACCGAAGTCGAGTTAGTTTACGCCCTGTCTGCCTTTCGATCCGCCAACACCCTGTCCGGAGATCGGATCGAACATGCATCCGTGATACCTCCAGCACTGATTGAACAACTCTGCGAGCTTGGATTAAACGTGGTCACTCAACCGAACTTTGTTCATGAAAGAGGCGACGCCTACCTTCAGGATATCCCAATGGCCGAGCACGCGTTTCTGTACCGGGCGAACTCGTTAATGCTGGCCGGTGTTCCTACGGCGTTTGGCACTGACCTACCTTTTGGGCACCCCGACCCCTGGGCAGCCATGGATGCCGCAACAAAACGCACCACGTCGAGCGGTCATCAACTTAACAAAGCCGAATGCATAACACCGGAGTCTGCCCTAAATGGCTTCCTGGGTGAACTGTTTGCTCCTTCATCGATCCGCAGTATCAAACCCGGCGCACCTGCCGATTGCTGCCTTTTGGATGCACCCTGGGAGGTGTTGCGCAATGATTTATCAAGCGACCATGTCATGATGACCATTAGAGATGGAGAATTGATTTATTCCAGGGACTAGGGAACCGAGCGCTATTTAACGTTAGGTGTTAGTCGACCAGTTCATCAATCAGCCCCCATGAAAGCGCTTTTTCAGCGGACAGCTCCATCCCTGTGACAGCAAGATAATTCGTTCGATGACGGCCGATTCGGCGTGGAATGCTAACGCAACCACCGGCACCTGGTATCAGGCCCATAGCCACTTCGGGCAATTTAAAGAAAGCATCGCGGCTTGCCGAAATGTGACCGGCAAATGCCGGTAGCTCTATGCCCGCACCAATACAGGCGCCGTGTAAATTGAAGCTATAGCGGCGGGCGTGTTCCGCCAAATATTGTGCAGGCATTTTTAGCTGTCTGGTTCTGTGCGCTTCGGCCACATCTTTGGATAGGCCAAATTCCGTCAAGTCACCGCCGGCGCTGAAGCAAGGCCCTGCACCTGAAACAACAACACGTTCAATTGACTCATCCATCGCCACCAGGCTAAAAGCCTCACTCAAGCCATCCCGCATCGAAACAGACAAAGCATTTCTATTGCCGGGACTATTTAGCAGGATGCTTAGTTCTGTGCCCGTTCTTTCCATCACAACTGGTGACGGAACGTTCGAGTTTCCAACTTTCGCCGTGCGCTGCCCTAAAAGCCAGCGCGCGAATTCCTCGCCACCCTGAAGCGTGGCATACCCCATTGACTCGACAGTAAGCGCTGCAATCGCGGGCAGGCTCATCGTTACTCGGGTAATCTGCACCAACACCGCTGATGCCTGTGGATACTGGCCAATGAGTGAAACTATAGATTCAACTTCCGAAACAGTCTCGGCAATAAAATCAAGGGCATCTAACATCCGCTCATCGTCATGTATCAAACCGATGACCGGCACTGGCTGACGCCGCAGCCATTCGCTGATGGCGGCCACCTCTTCGCGCGAATAATTCGCTGCTGACAAGTCCACCGCCAGGCAGGCCTCACCGGTGCTATCCGACCAGTTTGGTTCCCGTATAAGGTTCTTTAGAAGACTTGCGTCAATCATTGGCGTCTGCACTTAGGTAAGTCGCTATTTAGGTACTTTATTTAGGTACTTTATTTAAGTACTTTATTTAAGTACAACTAACTTCCCAGGATCAG
>JABIVN010000437.1 GCA_018667205.1 Gammaproteobacteria bacterium
CACTCTTAAAACCATCAAAAAAATGCTCAGCATCGAAGAATACCGGCTTGCCGGTTGAGTCCTTGAGATGAGCCACTGAATTGCAGATCAGCTCCAGGTTTCGATCCGGTGAAATTCTTAGAGCCTGATCAACGTGCAGATCCCACGCTTTACCAAAGATACAGGTAACGTCTGCTTTAGCTTCGATCAGTTTCCGCAGAAAAAAATCATCCGGTGGCAGTGAATCAGCTCGGTGAGTGGAACCAAACGCAACGATTTTAAGGTGCTTCAGATCAAGGTCACGGACCTTGTGAAAATACTCATCATCTTTCGGATTGGAGCCAGGCCAGCCACCTTCAACAAAATCCACACCCACAAGGTCCAACTCCTGGGTAATGTCCAGCTTGTCGCCAAGGGACAGGTTTACCCCTTCCCCCTGGTTACCATCTCGCAGGGTTGTATCGTAAATTTCGATCTTTTTTCTGGCCATGTTCAGATCCCCCCTATGCGTAACCTAACTTCTTTGCCGTGCCGTGTATCTCGCTCTTGGCACGAAGCAGATTATCAAGTGGGTCAAAAGTGGCCGTCAGAAATGCTTCACGTGTCGATGCTTTCATTTGTATCGGATAAGTCGCGTTCGCGCAGACAACCTGCATACCTTCAAGGTCAATGATGATCTCTGAATCAGGATGTTTTTCAACATCCCCTGTCAGCTTGACCCGATTCGCTTCATCCATCACAACACAGGGAATCCCGAGTGTTGTACAGTTACCTTGAAAAATCTCGGCGAATGATCCTGCAATGACGGCTTTTAACCCAAACTTCTGGATCGCCTGTGGTGCATGTTCGCGACTGGAGCCGCAACCAAAGTTCTCGTCAGATATCAGAATCTCTGCGCCCTTGTGCCGAGGTGCATCCAGCACATGATTTTTGGATGTGCCGTCGGACTCAAAGCGCACGTCATAAAAAAGTGATGGGCCAAGTTCATCAAAGGTGACGCATTTCAGGTATCGAGCAGGAATAATTCGATCTGTATCGATGTCGTTTCCTTGAACGTAAACGCCCTTACCTGCCAGTTTGGAAAGGCTCATGATGCATCCTCCATCAAACCAAACACTTCACGGGCGTCGGCTACACTCCCCTCGATGGCCGCCGCTGCGACCATAATAGGGCTCATCAGGATAGTCCTGCCAGTTGAAGACCCCTGCCGACCGATAAAGTTTCGGTTTGAACTGGAGGCGCAAATCTCATCTCCGACCAGTTTGTCCGGGTTCATGGCAAGGCACATAGAACAGCCAGGTTTACGCCATTCGAATCCTGCCGCTTCAAATATTTCGTGAAGGCCAATAGCGCGGGCATCTTTGTCGACCTTCTCGGAACCAGGCACTGCTATCGCCCTGACATTACCGGCAACCGTTTTACCCTGGATCACTTTCGCTACCGCCTGAAAGTCACTCAGACGACCATTGGTACAACTACCAATGAAGGCCACGTCAATTTTGGTACCTTTGATCGGCGCACCCGCTTTTAGTTTCATGTAGCCAAGGGCGTCATTAATGAGGTTCTTGTCCAGACCTTCCACCGTCTCGGGCGAAGGCACAAGTTCTTCGATGGAGATAGCCTGCGCCGGGGTCACGCCCCAGGTCACTGTCGGCTTAATGTCTGCCGCGCTAATCAGGACTTCATCGTCATAACTCGCGTCCAGATCGCTGGCATACGCTCGCCACTTTTCACAGGCCTCGTCGAAACCTACAGGCACCCTTTCCCGGCCTTTCAGGAATTCAAATGTCGTTTCATCCGGGTTGATATAACCGCACCTAGCGCCACCCTCAATGCTCATGTTACAGACAGTCATCCGTTCTTCCATGGTCATGGCGTCAACGACCGACCCGGCATACTCGTAGGCATAACCGACGCCCCCGTTCACCCCAAGAACACGAATGATATGCAAGATGACATCTTTCGCAGTCACACCGACCGATAGCTTCCCATCAACCTTAATACGTCTGACTTTAAGCGGATCCATCGCCAGAGTCTGGCTGGCCAGCACGTCACGAACCTGGCTGGTACCAATACCAAGTGCGATACATCCAAAAGCACCATGAGTGGCCGTATGACTATCGCCACAACAAATAGTCATCCCCGGTTGGGTTAACCCAAGTTCCGGACCCACGACATGGACAATTCCCTGAGAGCCGGACTCTGGCGCA
>JABIVN010000438.1 GCA_018667205.1 Gammaproteobacteria bacterium
CGATTTTATCGCCGCATTTTCCCGGGCCGGTGAAGACGCCGACGCACGTGTGGTGGTTCTGAAAGGGGTGGCCGGGGCTTTCTGTGCCGGAACTGACCTATCAGACCTGTCTTCCGTACCGGGTGAAAAGCGAGGCCTTCGCGGCTCGGCAGAGGAGACAGGTAAATGGTGGCCCATCGTTGAGTGTCCCAAGCCGGTTATTGGTGTTGTTGATGGCCCGGCAGTTGGTATGGGGGCCGAGTTCGCGTCCCAGTGTGATATCAGAATAGCCTCAAACCGGGCCCGCTTCGCCTGGAATTTCGCCCATAGGGGGTTGGTTCCAGATACCGGTGCCGGGAGTTGGTTGTTGCCAAGACTTATTGGAACCTCGCAGGCGCTGTGGTTGCTGTATTCCGGTGAATTCATTTCAGCCAGAGAAGCGCATGATCTTAAATTCATTTCCGGCGTTTATGAGCCGGAAGAGCTTGAAGATAGAACCAGGGAACTTACGGACGCAATGCTGAAGGGCTCTCCTTTTTCCCTCCAGCGTATTAAGGCTCTGGTATACGAAGGTCTGGGTTCCAATGTTGGTGAGCATATGGTGAACCACACGACGGCTCTGGCAGAATGCTTTAAGTCTGAGGATCACAAAGAAGGTGTCGCATCGTTTCTTGAACGGCGTGCGCCTAACTTTAAGGGTAATTAAATGAGCGAAATACGTCCCTGGAAAAGAAAAGCCAGTAGAAAGCTTGTTGACTGCAGGGTGTTTACTGTCAGTGAGTCGACTTCCATTTCCCCGCGAACAGGCGATGACCATACTTTCTTTTATCTTGATACGGCGGACTGGGTCAATATCGTGCCGATCACGGTCGACGATGAAGTTGTTTTTGTTCGTCAGTTTCGTCATGGCAGCGAAGGGATTTCACTGGAAATCCCAGGGGGAATGGTCGACCCTGGCGAGGACCCTCAGGTGGCTGCGGTTCGTGAATGTCTGGAAGAGTCTGGTTATCAGGCTGGTAGCGTTGAACCCTTTGGCGTACTGAACCCCAACCCGGCGCTATTTTGCAACAAGCTTCATACCTACGTTGCTAGGCAGGTTGAAGCGATCGGGGAAATAGCCAACACGTCGACCGAACATACCGAAGTTGAGTTGGTACCCATGAAAGATTTACCCGGACTTTTACAAAGTGGCGCAATTGATCATGCGCTTGTAGCAGCCACGTTGTGGCGGTTGCTTTATCTGGACGGGTTTTAGGTGTTGGATATCATCTGGAGCTGACCTTCAGGCAGATGGAGTACGGTTGCGATGGGTTTGGCTTGCAAGGTGAGTTGATGCCGTCGCAGAAAGTTCTCTCGAGCAGCTTCAGGTGGGTGTCTTGAGTCTTCCCAGACGCTTAAGTTTTTGTACCAGGTGATGAGCAGCATTTCTGAGGGTTGTTTTGTTGTCTCAACGAAAAGCCCTTGTACTTCTGTTTCGAAGCCAGCCTCGAATGTTGGCCAAGCCTTGTAAGAAAGTTGAATAATCTCATCTATAGTTTCAGGCAAGACACTAAACCATCGAAAGACATAGACCCCGGGTCTCGTCCTGGGTTGATGAAGCAGGGGACGAAGGGTTGGGTTAAATAAATGGGTAGAAAGCAACTTTACGTCGTCGGGGAATGACAGTGGTGCGGGCTCTTCGCCAAAGGTCACCAGATAAATCTCGTTGCTAGCTAAGCCAAAGAGTGACGCAAAGATACCGAAAACCTGATTGTCCGCGGCTTGTAATTGTTGGGTTATATCGCCGTTTACCAGGGTGACCAGATGCTCCGAGCCAGGTCTGGAAAGGTCTTTGATATGGTGTACGAAGTACCGCAAGAAGGGTTTTAAGCTTGCAGGGGAAGGGTGTATTTTTGCAGTTCATTGACCCTGATCAGCTGTTGAATATCTCGGACATATTCGATGCCTCTGCTCGAATATCTCAAGAGTCCCTCTGCAAGGGCGAGTCCGCTGAAGTGCTGCTCTTGTGAGCGTGTGGTTGCTCTAATATCCCGCAGATAAGTATACGCTGGGTTGGTATTGATCGTATGGATGTAGGCAACGAGCCCCTCTTGCACGGTCTCGTATTTTGTCACCTCGTGAGTCAAGCCCTCGTCGCGATTTTTTGGTGTTAGTCCGCATCCCTCGCTGAAGCACCAGATGCCGAACAGGTTGTTTGCTTGCCTGGCGAACCTGGATGTGCCCCAGCCTGATTCGTTGGCGGCTTGGGCAAGTACGAGGGATTCTGGGACCACGTCTACCCTAATCAACAGGTCGTCAACGATCGAGCGAAGGTTGGTCTGTTGACCGGCCCTGTAGCGAGTCTTTAAGGCGCCAATAAACTGGATATCGTCCGGGTCAAGTGTGTCGCCTGTGGTGAGATCGTCGCGGATCATCATCAGCAGGCGACGGTCGGCAAGTATCTTGTCGTTTGCCTGCCGTACCTTGGGCAACATGTAGTTGAAAAACATCTGCTTTTTTGTGCTGACATCTTTAATGGCAGAAAAATCGGGCAGTGTGGATGGGTAGGCTCTACTTTCTACCTCGATTTTCGGCAGGATTGCGGATGCGATATTCGACGCGTTAAGGGTGTCTACTTGATGAGTCGGTAAGGTATCAACCGTTGGCACAGGCGAGGCGTAAACCGTTGGCTCAGGCGAGTGTCTGGTGCCAGGAATTAGCACTGATGCTGACATTGACAGCATCAACATGCCGAACATGATCAGGTCTGTTCTTGCCAGGCTGGTAATCAGACTCGGTATCGTCATGATGATGCGTTGCACATTATGGAGATTTCACTATTATATCCACGATTCCTCCATTTTCAATCAATTAGTGTCAGGTCTTGAATGAGGTCTCGGCGACAGCTCCCTGTTTTTTACGCTAAATTATTGATACTAAGAGGTATTTTGTCAGGTATCACTCATGTCAATTCGATAGCAGGTTCTGTTTTTTCACCTGAAAAAGTTAGCGCTGGCCGTTTTAGTGGGCCTGCTGCGATAGTAACAATGAAAGTGTGCGACATAGTTTAGCAATAGGGTTGAGCAATAGAGTCGAGCAATATGCTCGATTCATCGCGACTACTCAGTCCGTGCGCTTTCCACTATGATGGGTGATCTGAGGCGAAGGGAATCCTTTATGACGTATTACTTTGAAATGTTTTGCCTGCTTTCCGGACGCTTTCTTCTTGGGGTGTATTTCATCCTCCCCGGCATTGCCAAGATTACCGGTTTTGATACAACGCTTGCTTATATGGTGGACCATAATGTACCGATGCCAACGATGCTCTTGCTCGTTACTATCGTGATTCAACTTGGCGCTGGGGCAGCGCTAATCGTTGGCTTCAAAGCTAAGTATATGGCTTTTCTACTGGCAGGTTTAACCCTCGTGATCAGTGTTTACATGCACAACTTTTGGGACATCGTCGATGATGACCTCAGTGCTGGTCACGAAACCCAAAACTTTTTCAAAAACATGGGCATTATGGCAGGTTTACTGATGGTGGCAGCGTTAGGTGCGGGGCGCTTAAGCGTCGATTCAAAGTATTCAGGTAATTAGGCTTGGGTTATTTCAAACTAGTGGTGTCCCGCCAATAAAGGTCTCTTTAAGCAAACCCGTTCCACCCGGGTCAGCGTCTCCTAGCTTAAAACCGACTCGTGAAAAGAAAGCTGGTTCAAAAAGGATTGCGCTTAAAAAATGTTGACACGTCAGGTCTATTTACGGGCTACGACGCAGGCGCACCCAACCGGATTCGACGTCGGTAAGCGCATCGTTGTATCCCGCTTCGCCGGGCATTACGATAATGCCAGTGTTTTTGTGGACCCTTGCGCGGTGGTCCTCGGGGTTTGAGGAGGCTGACGCTATGACCTGGTCCGCTGAATCGAATTCCGCCAGCGACTTCACCATGCGAAGCGTCGGAGACATTAAGACCATCTCATCGGCCGCCGCTTTCTCAAGAACTTCGCGGGGAGACATCCAGACCGAATTCACCAGTTCTCCATCGTCATGGATCGGGATTTGATGGCTGGGTATTTGGGCGACAAAAAAGCGTGCATCAAACCGCCGAGGCGATCCGAAAGGGGTAACCCATCTTGCGATGTAATGCATTTTCCCGATATCGGCCATTAGGGATTCTTTTTCGAGTATTGCCTTTAGTTCTATTTCTCCGGCATTAAGTTGATCTCGGTATTGCTGAAATCTGGCCGTTGAAGCCTCTGAGATATTAAGCTCAGACTCGTCCTTCTGGTGTAGCGCGAGTAACACCCCTGCTTCTTCGAATGTTTCCCGTATGGCTGCCATGTAATAAGCCAGGCCGCCATTGTCTAGGTTCATCAGTGCTGAGGCTTCGGTGTCTGTTCGATGGGTTGCAATACCTGAAAAGTAACTCGCATCGTCTTGATGATCGACGGCGCCGCCCGGGAATACCCACATCCCACCGGCGAAGACGGTATTGGCGTGTCGCTCCATCATGAAGACCTGAAGGTCAGGCCGATCGTCGATCAGCATGACCGTCGCCGCGGGTCTAATGGGAACCTCTTCGGGGACAAAGTCAGTCATTGATAACTTCTGCGTAAAACGACGTAACATACAGGCAGGCC
>JABIVN010000439.1 GCA_018667205.1 Gammaproteobacteria bacterium
AGATCGATTGCCGTAATGTCAGCCAGTTTTCCGGGTTCAAGGCTTCCGATCTGGTCCTCAAGTCCAAGGAACCGGGCGCCGTTGATGGTCATCATCTCAAGGCAGGTTTGGGCGTCCAGGCTGGTTGCATCGCCGGTGGTTGCTTTTGACAGCAAGCTCGCAGACCTGGCTTCCTGAATCATATCAAGGTCGTTGTTGCTAGCGGCGCCATCAGTACCGATCGCAACATTGATATTTCTTGCCCTGAGTTTTGCAACAGGACAGAAGCCCGATGCCAGTTTCATATTAGATTCGGGGCAATGAGCAACCTGCGCACCATTGGTGGCGAGTAGCTCAATTTCATCATCTCGTAGCTGAGTCATATGCACCGCCTGCAGGGATGGAGAAACGATCCCCAGTGTGTTCATGCGATCAATGGGCCGTACGCCGTTATCCCGAAGGCTGTCTGTAACTTCAGTGGAGGTCTCGTGCAGGTGCAGGTGAACGGCAAGATCCAGTTGTTCGGCGTATAACTGGATCTTATTAAAGGCCTTGTCAGTAACACTATAGGGAGAGTGTGGCGCAAACGCTGTGGTCACTAACGAACTGTTCTTAATGCTGTCCCGGAATGCGAGGCCTTTATGTATGTGGTCGTCTTCGTTTCGTGCCCAGGCATTGGCAAACTGAAGTACGGGCATGCCTACCTGCCCGCGGAAATGCATTTGCGTCAGGGCGCGGCTTGCAGCTTCAGGGAAAAAGTAAGTGTCGGCAGCGCAGGTGGTGCCACCCATGATCATTTCCAGTGCAGCCAGACGGGTACCGTCATAGACGAACTGCTCGCTGACCAGTTCGCCTTCAATAGGCCAGATCCAGTTGGTCAGCCAATCCATCATTTCTCTGTCGTCTGCGATGCCGCGCAGCAGGGTCATGGCGGCATGCCCATGTGCATTGACAAAACCAGGTGTCACCAAGTGTCCCTCAAGTTTCAGTTCAGGCGCGGCCGGAAACTGTGCTGCGGCTTCTGTCTGTGGCAGCAGAGCGATAATGCGGTCACCTGCTATTACCAGGCTATGATCGAGCAATAGCGCGCCGGCGGGAATCACGGGTGCGATCCAAGTCGGTGAGATAATAGTCGGTGAAACAACCGTCGGTGAAACAACCGTCGATGAAACAACGGGCGGCGTGGCATTTGTCATTGGCGCTCCTGCTGACAGATGGTGTTTTTCCTTGTGCCCCTTTGGGCATACTTGGTGGCATTATACCTGTCTTCTGCGGGAGAGTTACCAGCTTGATTTCAGCCTATATTCAGGTGCAAATAACAGCCCTAATATTTTAGTAATTTCAACAACTTATGAGACGGCAGGAGCCACAAAACTAATGTGAATGGGGGCTATCTTGTGGTAAGATTGGTCGCTTGGTTAGTGGGGCCCTGAATGCGGCAGTTGCAGTAGTTTTTAATTGCTGAAAGTCAGGGAAATCTTGTTGTTAACCTTAATGAAGAGCGTCGCTAAGTGGCCGCTAGGTTGAGATAAAAGAAGTTATCCCGCGCATTATTTGATTCGACAACCGACCTGCTGATGATGTCATTGGTGGCATGGGGCCGTTCGGAAAAAAATAATGTGACGGTGTGATTACAGGATAAATTGAAGCAAATGTCAGAGTCCGACCACGAAGAAATCAGCACGATAAATATTGAGGACGAGCTCAAGCAGTCCTACCTTGACTATGCAATGAGCGTAATCGTCGGCAGGGCGCTGCCGGATGTCCGTGATGGGTTGAAACCTGTTCACCGCCGCGTGCTGTATGCCATGAGTGTTCTGAATAACGCCTACAACCGTTCTTATATGAAATCCGCGAGGATCGTGGGCGATGTCATTGGTAAATACCATCCCCATGGAGATACTGCGGCCTACGATACTATCGTCCGAATGGCCCAGAGCTTTTCCATGCGATATCCGCTGGTTGATGGGCAGGGAAATTTCGGTTCGCTTGACGGCGATAGTGCGGCCGCCATGCGTTATACAGAAATACGTATGGAAAAGATCTCACATGAATTGCTGGCTGACCTGGATAAAGAAACAGTCGAATTCGTTGATAACTACGATGGCACGTTGCAAATGCCTGAAGTGCTGCCTGCCAGGCTGCCGAACCTGCTGATTAATGGTTCAAGCGGTATCGCTGTTGGTATGGCGACAAACATTCCGCCACATAACCTGACCGAAGTCATCAACGGGTGCCTTGCTCTGATAGACAACCCGGAACTTACCGTCGATGAACTGATGGTGTTTATTCCAGGGCCGGATTTCCCGACCATGGGAATTATTAATGGCCGTGGAGGTATCGTTCAAGCTTATAGAACCGGCCGTGGGCGAATTCAGGTGCGGTCACGCTGCGAGATTATCGCGGACGAAAAGTCCGGTAAAGAAACTATTATTATCAAAGAGATTCCTTACCAGGTTAACCGCGCCCGCTTGATCGAAAAGATCGCCGAGTTGGTAAGGGATAAAAAGATTGAAGGCATCACGGAGCTTCGTGATGAATCCTCTACAGACACGCGCATCGTGATCGAATTACGTCGGGGTGAAGTGGGCGAGGTGACGCTGAATAATCTTTACGCGCAGACGCAACTACAAACCGTTTTTGGTATCAACATCGTCGCGTTGGTTGAAGGTGAGCCAAAGGTACTGAACCTGAAAGACGTGCTGGAACAGTTTGTCCTGCACCGTCGTGAGGTGGTTACTCGCCGTACCGTGTATTTGTTACGTAAGGCAAGGACACGAGGCCATGTGCTTGAAGGTCTGGCGGTTGCGCTCTCTAATATCGATCCAGTGATTGAACTGATTAAGAGCTCTGACAATGCAGCCGAAGCGCGTGAAAAGTTGGTAGCCCGGTCTTGGCGATCTGAAAATGTCATACAGATGCTGGAAAAAGCAGGCCCCAACGCCGCCAAACCGGCCGAGTTGGATGAAGCTTATGGTCTTAAGGACGATGGCAGCTACTTCCTGTCACCGGATCAGGCTCAGGCAATTCTTGAGATGCGTCTCAACCGGTTGACTGGCCTTGAGCAGGGTCGCCTGCTGGACGAATACAAAGAGATTATTGGCAATATATCCGAGCTCTTGGAAATCCTGGGAAGCCAAAGTCGATTGATGGAGATCATTCGCGAGGAGTTAGTTGAAATACGCGACGAGTACGGCGATGAGCGTCAGACAGTCATCATAGAGACCATGGAAGACCTGACCATGGAAGACATGATTCCGGAGCAGGACATGGTTGTTACGCTATCTCATGGTGGCTACGCGAAAACTCAACCGCTGGATACCTACCGCGCTCAGCGGCGTGGTGGGCGGGGCAAGACTGCCAGTACTGTTAAGGACGAGGATTACATTGATCACCTGATGGTTGCGAATACTCACGACACCATCCTGTGTTTTACCAATTTGGGTAAAGTGTTTTGGTTGCGAGTCTTTCAGATCCCACCGGCCAGTCGAACGGCCAGGGGCCGTCCGGTCATTAATATTCTGCCGCTGGATAAAGACGAAAAAATTACCGCAATGCTCCCGGTACACGAGTACACAGAAAATGAGTTCATTTTCATGGTGACCTTGAACGGCACCGTCAAGAAAACGCCACTGATGGATTTCTCACGTCAGCGAAGCACCGGGCTAATCGCGATCGAACTGGAAGAAGGCAACACACTGGTTAGCGCAGCCATTACTGACGGCACCCGTGACGTCATGTTGTTTGGCTCCGGGGGTAAAGTTATCCGGTTCAAGGAATCAGACGTTCGTGCGATGGGTCGAACGGCTCGCGGCGTTCGTGGTATCAAGCTGAAAGCTGGCCAGAAGGTGATTTCTCTGATGATTCCTGATGACGATGGGCTTGTCCTGATTGCCAGCCACAAAGGCTACGGCAAGCGGAGCAGTATAGAAGAGTACTCGGTGATTGGTCGCGGTGGCCAGGGCGTTATTGGTATGAAAACCAGCGAGCGCAACGGCGATGTGGTCGGTGCAGTGCAGGTGTTCCCCGGGGATGAAGCTATTCTGATCAGTGACAAGGGCACGCTAGTTCGTATTCCAACAGATCAGGTCTCCATTCAGGGGCGAAATACTCAGGGCGTTCGATTGATCAACCTGACCCGTGATGAGCATTTGGTTGGCATGGCGGCAGTCGACGAAATTGAAGGTGTTGAATTTGATGATGCTGATGCTGATGAAGAAGACGGGGCGGAGTAAAATACGAGTCATGTGATGACTCAGGACTGGTATTATTCAGGGCTGGTATTACTAAGGACTATTTTGTTAAATGTCGCATTAGCCTGAAAGCTAAGTGTGGCTAAATTGAGCCTTGATTTTATTAAGGTAGATTTGTTAAGGCCCCTTTATTAAAGCAGTTTAACCCGATCCTGAAAAATGACTGATTCTGACAAAACATCCAGCCTTAGTGATCTGCGCAACCGGATCGATCAGCTCGACACTGAAATACTAGCGAAGCTGAACGAACGTGCGGGCTGCGCGCTAGATGTTGCAGAAGTAAAGCTCCGGGAATCCGGTGGCGAGGTGCCGGTGTTCTACCGTCCAGAACGTGAAGCGCAAGTCCTGCGCAGAATGTCCGAGCTTAACCAGGGCCCGCTGTCCAGCGAGAAAGTCACGCAGGTTTATCGGCAGATTATGTCTGCCTGCCTGGCGCTTGAGGAACCCTTAAAGGTGGCGTACCTTGGTCCTCAAGGCACTTTTACCCAGATGGCGACACTCAAGCAATTCGGCGACTCTGTTGTAGGCATGCCATTGGTCACGGTTGACGATGTTTTCCGCGAAGTCACTTCTGAATCTTGCCATTACGGTGTTGTTCCGGTAGAAAATTCAACGGAAGGCGTGATTAACCATACCTTGGACAACTTTCTTGATTCTAATCTACGTATTTGTGGTGAGGTAGAAATCAGGGTCCACCATCACCTGATGGTGTCGCCAGAAGCAACCGGCGAAATAAAACGAATCTACTCCCATCAGCAGACTCTGGGTCAGTGTCGTCGTTGGCTGAATGGCCATTATCCAAACGTGGAGCGACTCACCGCTTCCAGTAATGCAGAGGCTGCCAGAAGGGTCGCGGAAGAAAAAGACGCTGCTGCTATTGCCGGTGAAATGGCGGCAGAAATTTATGGTCTGGATATCCTGTCCGGGCAGATTGAAGACGAGGCAGATAACACGACGCGGTTTATTGTCGTCGGTCGAGAGGACATTGGGCCCAGCGGCAACGACAAGACATCAATCGTTGTCTCTACGCACAACCAGCCCGGGGCGTTATACAAGCTGCTGGAACCATTTCACAGGTATGGCGTTTCGCTGACGTCTATCGAAACACGTCCATCCCGCACGGGCATGTGGTCATATGTTTTTTTCATTGATTTCGATGGCCACAAAGACGATGAACTTATTCAGACTGTCCTTGGCGAAATTGATTCCGACGCACTGGAAGTCAAGATGCTGGGCAGTTACCCGCGAGCAATTAGTCACTCAAAATAGGAAGGCTTCCGAATAATGGTCGATTTTTTAACACTGGCGCAGCCCGGCATTACTGAGCTGTCTCCTTATCAACCTGGAAAGCCAGTAGAGGAGCTTGAGCGAGAACTCGGTATCGCCGATATCATCAAACTTGCCAGCAATGAAAACCCACTAGGTCCTTCGCTGGCTGTCACAGAAAGTATTTCCGGCCTGTTGGGCGATCTGGCGCGCTACCCGGATGGCAGTGCCTACCAGTTAAAGGATAAATTGCAGGCCAGACTCGGCATTGATCCCGCCACGGTCACTGTGGGTAATGGTTCCAATGATGTGCTCGAGTTGATTGCCAGGGTGTTTCTGGGGCCTGGGCTGGAATCGATTGTTTCAGAGCATTCTTTTGTCGTTTA
>JABIVN010000440.1 GCA_018667205.1 Gammaproteobacteria bacterium
CCCCGTTGTTTCACCAATGAACCTGGTTAAGCTGGAATCAACCATCCGGGCTCGCGCAGCAGGTTTGCTAGACGCACTCCCTGTCGGTGAAGAGATTGATTGGGTAGATAGAATCTCCATAGAGTTGACCACCCAAATGCTGGCAACCCTTTTCGATTTTCCCTTTGAACAGCGCCGGAAATTAACGCGCTGGTCCGACGTTGCGACAGCAAACCTTGAACAAGGCATTATCGAATCGGAAGATCAACGCCGCGAAGAACTGGTGGAGTGTCTAACGACTTTTATGGAGATTTTTAAAGAGCGGCAGCAAACACCGGGTGACAACGACCTGATCACGATGCTCGCTCACGGCGAATCGACTAAAGACATGCTTGAACGTCCAATGGAATTCCTTGGCAACCTGATTCTCTTGATTGTTGGCGGTAACGACACCACTCGTAATTCAATCACCGGTGGTATTCTTGCGCTTAATCAGCATCCAGATGAGTACCAGAAGCTAAGGGAAAACCCAGCGCTGATTTCAAGCATGGTGCCAGAGATCATCCGCTGGCAGACGCCACTTGCACACATGCGCAGACGCGCCCTCGAGGACACTATCGTTGGCGGTAAAACCATTAAAAAAGGCGACAAGGTTGTCATGTGGTATGTGTCAGGAAACCGAGATGAATCAGCGATCGAACTCCCCGATAAATTTATCATCGATCGCGCCAAGCCAAGACAGCACTTGTCTTTCGGGTTCGGCATCCATCGCTGCATGGGTAACAGACTAGCAGAAATGCAATTGCGCATTGTCTGGGAAGAAATCATGAAACGATTTGACACCGTGGAAGTTGTTGGGGAGCCTACCTACATCCGAAGTGCCTTCGTTAAGGGTTATTCTCACTTACCCGTTGTCCTTCATAAGAAGTAACTAAAACCGAAAACGTGGCACCAGGACCGGAGTATTAGATCGATAGAACTGATACTCGGGATCCTCGCCCCAGCGTTTATTAGCTCGATGCTCGAGCATCCTTATCCCAGAAACCTTGACCAGAAGAAAGATAACAAAAATAGGCGAAATCAACGTTGCATACTGCCAGCCCTGAAGAACGGGCAAAGCCAAAAGGGCAATACCCAACCAAAGAACAATCTCGCCAAAATAATTAGGGTGTCGGGAATATCGCCACAAACCCAGGGTGATGAACTTACCTGGTTGTTCCCGCCTGAACTTTCCTTTCTGCTTATCAGCGACGACCTCAACCACGAAGCCGAAAACCCAGAGGGAGATGCCAATCGCGCCCAACAGCCCAATCGGTTTATGTTCATATACCGTCATCGCGGCAAGTCCCGCCGCAAGCGTTACAGAAACCCACAGACCCTGAATCGTCCACGTCATTAGAAATTGTAAAAAGTCAGGCTTGATGGTGCGAAAACGCTTGTCCTCACCCTCCAGTGATACTCGACTAAACAGGAATGTACCCAATCGACAGGCCCATATGATGACCAGACCACCAATGATGAACGAACGGGGGTCAGCCGACCCGGAAAGCAACAGTGCGACTAGGACCAGTGAAATGTAGGTTAGACTACCAGCCAGATCAAAATAACGCTCGGTCTGGAATAAATAAGCGGGGATAAACAACAACCACTGGACCATAAAGGCGACGCCGCAACAAAGTGCGAACAAAGGCAAACCCATCCAAACCGCTCCATTCTGACTGCCGGCTAAAGCAATCAGCCCGCCTAAGGCCAGCGATCCTAAAATGCCTGCTATCCACACCAACTTTTTATTCATTTTTTTGACCGTTTTTTTTAAAACTTACGCCTGAACTGGAAAATTGGATCATTCCAACAGCAGTAGTCATCCACACGACCCTAAGGCAGTCATCACATACTGATGGTCAAGCAGATTAGCAGCGCCCAACATTGAGAGCACTACTCTTTTTTAAGCGGTTCCAGGCCGCTCCAACTGAGATGCGTGGCGTTAGTGACCGCCCAGGTCTTCAAGCACCGAATCAATCAAATTCATATGCCGCTTAACCCTGAAGTCGGCAACCACCCTGTTGGCTATCTTTTTATCCGGGTTAATA
>JABIVN010000441.1 GCA_018667205.1 Gammaproteobacteria bacterium
AGCGTCATCGCTGTCATCGCACTACAAGCTGGTGATCGGCCAGGCATCTGCATGATCGCCGTACCGACTTTGATTTTATCCGTCTGAGCGAGTATCCACGCTGCCGGCGTTATAGCATCGCTTCCGTATGCCTCTGCGGTCCACACAGAGTCGTATCCCATACTCTCTGCTGCCTTTATTCGCTCCATATCTATGCTGAGAACTTTGCCGCCAATTCCGTTCAGGATTCCAAGTTTCATTATTGCTTCCTCATATTCATCAATCAGTATTTCGTATTTGTACGGCCCATCACTGTCATCAGGCAGATAGTTTGGTCAGTAGCTCTTTGGCATGATCGTCATCCCTAGCCGGTAATGACCCCATGGTTCGGTCAACCAAATCGCCATATCTATTTTTAAATTTGTCAACCACGTCATCTATTTCCGCCACGACAGCGAACGCTTCAAGGATATCATCGGTTATCAGCATACCCATCTCGTCCCACTTGCCCTGCTTCGACAATTTGTTCAGCTCAGGCTGTAAATCACCCCAGCCGTGCACCCCTAGTACCGGCGCATAAGCGGGTGTGGAACCGTAAAAAGCAATTTGCTTACAAACCGCCTGTTTGCTGGCATTGTATTGTTCCTCGGTCGTACCCGTCACGATAAAGCCCGGGTAGGAAATTTCAAAGTCATCACGAGAACGTCCTGCCTTCGCAAGACCTCTTTCCACGGCCGGCAAAGTGACTTCCCGCAGGTATTTTTCGGTTGTAAACGCGTGAATAATCACACCATCGGCTACCTCACCGGCAACTTCTGTCATGAGCGGCCCTACCGCCGCGAGAAACACTTTTGGTGCGCCGTACTCAATGTCGAGTGGCGTAAACATAGGTGTCATTAACGAGTGAGTGTAGAAATCCCCCTCGAATGAAAGTCGCGTTCCATTGTGCCAACAATCCCAAATTGCGTGCATTGCCGAAATGAATTCTCGCATCCGTGCCGCTGGTTTGGACCAGGGCATGCTGAATCTCTTGGTAATGTGCGGCCGGATTTGGGAACCCAGACCAAGGACAAACCGTCCCTTCGAAAAACTGTTTAAATCATGCCCAATATTTGCCAGGTTCATCGGGGTTCGAGAAAATGCGACCGCAATCGACGTCACCAGCTCAATATTCTGCGTTTCCTGCGCCGCCAGCAGAAGAGGGAAAAATGGATCGTGACTGGTCTCCGCAGTTACAGCACCGTGATATCCAAGACTCTCCAAACGTCTCGCACTGCCAGGCACCCCTGACAGGCCGCCCATTAATCCACCATCTACTCTCATTTATGTTGCTCCGTATCTAATCTAATTCATATCATCTCGACCGCCGTCGCGGCAGAGAACACAAAAGAACAAACTTCTCGACTCAAGTCGAAAAGATCAAAGCTACACATTTAAAAAGAAAAATGCTTAGCAGTAAACGCATCATAGGTCTGCTGCGCTTCTTTGGGCGACACACAGGAGATGATGTGCGTGGAGATACCCATCTCGCCATATTCACGAATTCGATCATGACATTCTTCCATCGACCCAAGAATAGCGATGTCATCGATCAATTGATCATCCAGCGCACCTGTTGTCTTCTCTCTATCCTTAGCAGCCCATCCTTCCTTTATCGTATTGGCCACATCTTCATATCCGCACCAGGCAAGAAAATTGTTATAGACCGGCGTCGCGTAATAAGGCGCAAAACCACCCCGAATCCTGTTCCTTGCTTCAGCCTTGTCATCAGTCACCACCACCTGGTGGCGACATACGACCTCGACGTCTTCCAGCTTCTTACCCGCTCTTTCCGCACCTATCCTGATGTGTTCCATCATCTTCGGCAAAGCCCGCTTAGGGAAAAGATTCAAAATCACACCATCGGAAAACTCTGCCGCTGCCTCAAGCATCTTCGGCCGCAGTGCGGCCATGTATACTGGCTGGGCACCGTCTTCTATGCCCATCTGGCGATAGCCGTGGCTCTGAACTGTCTTGCCGTCATAGCGGGTTTTCTCACCGTTTAGCATCTGCTTAACCAGTTCGGTCGTCTCTTTCACCCTGGTTAACGGCTTCTCAAATGTCTGGCCGTGCCAGTTCTCCATCATCGTCTGGCTGGACGAACCAAGCCCCAGGATAAAACGGCCCTTCGATAGCTCCCACAGTACTCTTGCCGTAGAGGCGAACACCGCTGGCGTTCTTGTATAAACAGGTATGATTGCCGTTCCTATCCGCACCCGCTCAGTGTTTAACGCAACTGCCGCAGCCGTCGTCATGGCATCTACGCCGCCTGAATCCGCAAACCACAGGTCGTCATACCCCTCGGCCTCTGCCCATTTGGCGAGTTCAATCGTTGCCCCAGCACCACGTGGGTCAGGTAATGTCAGTGCAGTTCTCTGCGGCACGGCCATAGGTTTTCCTTTCGCTTTTTCAAAGATGTTCGACGTTCAAAGTCGTTCTGCTTCTAGATAATGTCCTGACTCGTAAGCTTCTCGGGCTCAATCTCGTTGCGAACCAGTTCGTGCTTCTTCTTGCTTTGTTTACGTTCGTATTTTTTTGCG
>JABIVN010000442.1 GCA_018667205.1 Gammaproteobacteria bacterium
GGCAAAAAAATAATATAGCTACACAAAATATAGGTACACAAAATATAGGTACACAAAATATAGGTACACAAAATATAGGTACACAAAATATAGGTACACAAAATATGAGCATTGGTGATTCTCCATTGACAGCACTGGTCGAATATCAAGTTCGCACCGAAACAACGACCGTCGACGAGTGGCTCGATGTTTGGCAGAGTAGAGGGCAGGACGCGCTGATGGGTGAACCCGGCACCAGTGCCTACGAGGCTGCCCGTTCGTTGCAGGATGAAAGCCACGTGCTTGTCTTTGAACGCTATGCCCAGGGTCAGTCCAGTATTGATGCACATGTCGCGCGTCCTGCACACGGGGTCCTGATGGAAACGATGGGTGAGCGCAGCATGACCAGACGGCGCGTGATGAGTAATCAATTTGCCGATATTGAAGGTTATGGCTGGTGGGACAGAGCGCAAGCGGCTGAACCTATGAGTGACGCGGGCGTCACGATCACGTTAATTGGCACACGCTTTAGTGATGCTGCTATGCAGCAACGTTATATCGAAGTGACGGGTGCGCATGCTGATTATTGTAGGGAAGCTGAACCTGGTACGCTGATCTACAGTGGTGGTCTTGCGCTTCGAGATGCTGACCGTGGTCCGGACGTTAAGGCTGGTGATATGTTGTTTGTTGCCGCTTTTGGCAATGAACAGGCTGCAATAACTCATCGAGATGACCCTCGGCACATCGCGCTGCAGCCTGCCTTGAATGAAATTAAGCGAGAGCGGACTTTTCTGCTTTCTTACACCTCTACGGGGAATGGATATTTGTGGCGCGGCAAATGATTCGCTCTTTGCGAAGCCTTTAGGTCACAAAGGCCGGTTACCTGCTGAAGGTTACCGCCGCCAACTCGATTTGAGTCACCCCCATAAATTTGAGCAACCCTTCGGCGGGTATTCCTTTTTGGTGAAACAGGTGACCCACGATCAGCCTTCGGCTCTCTCATCGAGAGAATCATCAGCGGACTGAGTCCTTAACGATTCAAGTATGTACCGATATGCTCTGTGTTAAATAACGAGCAACAGGTCAGCTGAAATGTAGTTCCTTGTTAATCTCGTTAGATTGAAGAATTTAGTTGGAAGCGGAAAGTGTCGCAGGCGTCGGGTTTATTGAACGATGTCACGATGGATATGGCTCCCCTCAAGCGGATAGTTTGCCCTTAACCGAAGCTTTTGCGCCTTGGGAATGGTGGTTATCTGGCAGGCCCGTACAGAGGCCTTTCGGCCCCTGGTTAACATTAGTTCAGTAACGACTCGCGGTCGCGAACTGATCCGTGTGAAAGCTCGCATCGCCTAGCAAAATCTCTGTCACGCGCGCCCGTTTGAAGTACAGGCCGATGTCGTGTTCATCTGTTACGCCAATGCCACCGTGCATCTGTATGCCTTCTTTACCGGATAGCTGATAAGTCGCTGTACAACGAGCTTTGCAGGCATTAGAGACCCGCGCAAGATCGCTACTGGCACTGTCAACACTTCGAAGCGCCTTGAGCACAATGGCACGGCTGAGTTCCACTTCACAGAACCAGCGCCCTGCACGATGTTTTAGACCCTGGAAAGTGCCGATTTTAGCACCGAACTGTTCTCTTACCTTTAGGTATTCAAGGGTCATGTCGAACGCAGATTGAATACCTCCGAGCATATCGGCAGACAAAGCGATCGCGGCGCGCGCATAAACTTCATCCAGCACCTCAGACGCATCGCCAATCTCGCCCAGGACATCCTCTGGTGAAATTCGTACACCTTTAAAGGTAATGTTGGCAGAAGGCGTGCTGTCCAGCAGCAGGTTGTTGGCGATGGACACCCCCGCTGCAGAACTGTTAACCAACACCAGGGACAGGCCGTCCCGGTCACCGGCCTCACCAGATGATCTGCAGACGACGACTAGATGATCAGCGGAGCCACCATTGATCACCAATTGTTTGTGCCCGGTTAATTGGTAGCCTTCGGCGCTTTTCGTGAGTGCTGCATGTACGTTTGCAGGCTCGTGTCGTGAAGTTTCCTGGTATGCCATAGCGTACAGGCCACTGCCGTCACAGATCTTTGGCAGGTGCTCACCTTTCTGATCATTGTTACCGGCGAGTTCGATAGCGCTGCCACTAAGCACAACAGATGACAGTAGTGGTGATATCAAGAGTTTGCGACCAGCTTCTTCCATCACGATTCCGAGTTCGGCGTAGCCGAGGCCAAGCCCGCCGAATTCCTCAGGGAAAGGAATCGCTGCCCAACCTAGCTCTACCATTTGCTGCCATAACGCTGTATCGATTGCGCCAGTTTTCGGGGATGCCCGGTTCTGCCGAAGTTGATTCAATTGCCACTGGTCATCGACGAAACTTCTAGCGCTGTCTTTAAGTTGCTGTTGTTCTTCGTTGAGTACTAAGGTCATGCTCTACTCCGGCAATCCAAGCACTCGCTTGGTAATAATGTTGAGCTGAATTTCAGAAGTGCCACCAAGGATTGTCGAGGCGCGAGAGTACAGCCACTCGCGCGTCGATTCTTTGGCTTCAGCGTGGAATTCATCACCGTCCCAGATCAAGCCATCTGCGCCATTAAGCCGCTGTCGAAGGTCCGCGCCGCGTTGTCCCAGTTCGCTAAGATAAAGCTTAAACATGGAGCCTTCAGGTCCCATACCTTTCCCGGCTTTGGCGGCATCCTGAGCCTTTTGCAAGGTTGCGGCGTAGCACATCTGATCCATTTCGGTTTGTGCAATCTCAGCGCGAACAGCGTTGTCCGGCAGTGGGCCGGTCGGTGCGTTCATTGAATCTCGTGCGACCTCGATCAGCGTGCGCTTTTCGTCTGACGCAGGCGCGCGACCAGGGCCTCCAGCCAACATGGTCCGTTCGTGCAGCAGTAATGCCTTGGCGACTGACCAGCCTTTGTTCTCATGGTGCACTCTGTTGGCGATGGGTACCCGAACACCATCAAAAAATGTTTCGCAAAAAGGTGAAGCGCCGGATAACAATACGATAGGTCGTGCCATGACGCCCTCAGACGCCATGTCAATAAGCAGAAAACTAATGCCTTCGTGCTTCGGAGCATCAGAGTCTGTTCGTACCAAACAAAAGATCCAGTCAGAGACGTCTGCAGTGGAAGTCCAGACTTTTTGACCAGTGACGACATAATCATCACCGTCTTTAACTGCCTTGCACTGCAGGCTTGCAAGATCTGATCCGGAGCCGGGTTCGCTGTATCCCTGACACCAGCGGATCTCGCCACTAGCGATCCTGGGTAGGTGCTCACGTTTTTGTTCTTCGGTGGCGTATTCCAGCAGTGCAGGTCCAAGCATGCTAATGCCGAAGGAGTAAAGCGGCGAATAGGTGCCGATGGCACTCATCTCTTCAGCCAGCACTTTGCTCTGTTCAGAAGAAAGACCTCCGCCGCCATATTCTTTAGGCCAACTTGGGATTGTCCAACCCTGCGCAACCAGGCGATCCATCCAGCTTTGGACATCAGGCTCTTCGATGATCTGGCGTCGTCCCCCCCACAGTATGTCGGGTAGGATATTGTCATCGCCTTGGCACGACGCAGGACAATTTTCGTTCAGCCAAGTGCGTGTTTCCTGTCGGAATGTGTTTAAGTCACTCATAGAAAATCCATAAACATTAAGTAATAACCTAACGTCTAGTATGAAAGGTGTAGTTTTGTATGACAAGACCGCCAGAGGGGTTAAATATCTGCCGATGTTGGGCAAAAAGTGGACAGGGGAGACAGATACTTCTGATTCATATTGCCACGTCAGTTTTCTAAGCTGACGCCCACGGGGTGGGAAACACAATTGAAATTCCGTCTAAAAACTAGCAAATTATTGGCCGCGAAAAAACACCTGAACCGACATTTCAATGCAATGCTGTTGAAGCTATTATCGGCAGGCTAGGCTAGGGTCTATACAGTGCCTTGATTAACGCCTCCTGCGCTCAAAACAACTTATGTGGTTTACTCTAGTCAGAAAAAAAGACTTACAATCCAATCTGGAACAAAAAAGAACGAGGGGTAAAAAATGACAAACCAGGAAACTTCATTCACACCAGGACGGCACCCTGCTGAAAGTTATGAGGACATACTAGACTCTGACGCAGTGGGTTCTCCCGATTTTTATCGCGAAGGTGTCAA
>JABIVN010000443.1 GCA_018667205.1 Gammaproteobacteria bacterium
CCCGCACTATCTTGAGGCACTATCTTGAGGCACTATCTTGAGGCACCAGTTTGGGCCTGACTTTCAAACACGAGCATTCAAGAAACTTAGACCAGCAGTTATACTCGCGCTTTCCCTTAAGGCGCCAATTCGTGCAACCTGACTGGTTTAGCCAATACATTAGAGTGATCCCGGAGCACCACAGCTGCCAGGTTGAAGGCGCCACCATCGCTTACCAGCACTGGAAGAACCCCGGTAAACCCGCATTACTATTCGTCCACGGTCACGCTGCACATGCTCACTGGTGGGACTTTATCGCCCCTGCGTTCGTCTCTGACTACGACGTCGTTGCGATCGATAACAGCGGTTCAGGCGAAAGTGATCACCGTGCGGAATACTCTGCAGCGCTTTTCGCACAGGAAATTGTGTCATGTATCAACGCCGCCCAACTGAACTCACCTATTATCGTAGGTCACAGCTTTGGTGGGAGCATGACTCGCATCGCAGCACACCTTTTCCCGGAGCAACTAGATAGCATCATCATCGTCGATTCTGCGCTACCACCGAAAAGGTCATCACGAGAGCCCCTGCCAATGCCAAAGGTCAGGAACAGGTTTTATGAGTCAATGGAACAGGGTAAACGACGCTTCAGACTTCGTCCTCCACAGCCATGCGACAACAAGTTCATTCTGGATTATCTGGCAGGACATTCGCTTAAGAAAACAGCGGAAGGATTTGAATTCAAACTAGATGGAGCGGTGTTCGCCAAAATGTCGCTAAGCGAAAAATTTCCTGCCGCTGCGGATATGGTGCGCGATATGCGAATACCGGTAGGTTTTATCTATGGCGAGAAAAGCCGATTCTTCCCCCCAGCCATCGCCGAGGGGCTAGCGTTTTTTCTTAACCCAACTTTGATTCGAGTCGTCCCCGAGGCGTACCATCACGTGTTTCTGGATCAACCACAGCGCTTCATAGAAGTATTGAGGGACTTGCTGCACGAACTGCGTCGTTAGCACAACGAATCTAAACGGGCGGCCGCCCATCATCAATAGTGATACGTTGCATCTTTCGGTGGGCAGGCCAGTAATCGTTGACCGGTTTGTGCTGCGTGATCCTGTTATCCCAGAAAGCAACTGAGTTGGGTCGCCAGTTAAAGCGGCAAGTATATTCAGGCGTCGTCACATGTGAGTAAAGGAAATCGAGCAGCGCGCGGCTCTCTTTCGGCTGCATACCCTTAATTCGAACCGTAAACAACGCATTGACAAAGATGCTTTTTTTACCTGACACCGGGTGAGTCCGTATCACCGGGTGCTCAACGGATGGGTTTGCCGCCACCATATCTGCAAGGCGCTCTGCGCCGCCCGGCTCGTCAAGACTCTCTCTAAATCCATATGAAAAATCATGGATAGCAGTCAAGCCTGACAACAAGGACTGCATCTTGGCAGATAACCCCTCGTAAGCGGCCGACATGCTCGCGAACAGCGTGTCACCACCCTTTTCAGGGATCATGACGGCATGAAGTATAGAACCAATGGGTGGGCATGGCCGAAACGTCATATCGGTGTGCCATAGCTCAATTTTTGAGGGTCGATCCCGATCATTTTCAAGGATCGTTAACTGCGGGTAACCATTCACATGATCATACGCTTCGTGCAACTGGGGCTGGCCAAAGAGATTGGCAAAAGCAACGTGACTCTGAGGGCTCATCGGTTGGTCGCGGAAGAACAACACTTCGTGCTCCAACAGTGCCGTCTGCAGGAACTCACGTGCCGCTTCATCTATCGGTCGGCAAAGATCAACACCCCGCACAACGCCGCCGATAGCACCTGTCAATGGCTCAACCTTAAACATGTCTTTGATCACCCTGTTGGGAATGGTCTAGCTTGCTGATTCCAGCAACGCTACCAGCTTATTAGCTTTGACCTCCAGCTCTTCGATCAGGTCTTTCGACACATGCACGGACAACGCAACCATCCTGTTAGGGCCAAGCCTTTTAAGGCCATCTGCGATTTCCTGGGCGGTCTCTTTCATTTGGTTCTGGCTCATGGGTTCTCCTTTCTTACTGCAAATACTGGATTCTAACGCGGCGCCATCATACCTTAATTGTTTGGAAGTACGCCACGGCGCCCGATTAGATATAATGCCCTACTCACTAAAAAGAAAGATTACCCAAATGCCAGCGCTGAAAGTCGAATACAAAAATGCTGCTCTGAGAGTAGAGCTTGAAACAGGCGGGTCTGCAGGGCTTTTTATTAACAATATTCAACGAATGCACTCGTCGCTAGGGACACTCCAGGGGACACTCCAGAGGACACTCCGACTTTCCAGCTCCGTTCAAACCGACTATGAATGGCATGAGTTCATTGAAGCCACCATTACTTTTAATGAAAAAGAAATCAGTGTCTCCCTGTGCGCCAGCAACGAAGAAATCGCCTTTGAAACCTACCCCGCCCAAAAAGATGACGATAAATATCTAAATCTCTAAATCTCTAAATCTCTAAAAGATAAGGTAACAATATGAATCTGGCAAAGCATTGCATCGACGTCGGTGTACGAACAAACAACATCGACGCCATGCTCGAGTTCTGGACGAAGGAAGTGGGGTTACCTTATATGGAGTTGCTCAAGGTTGGCGGAGGCGTTCACCAGCATCGCCTCTCCCTAAAGGGTTCAATATTCAAACTCAACCATGTAAGAAGTCTTCTACCGGAAAACACCCCGGCAGGTTATCGAGAGTTACTCATCGCATCCGACGTTTCCAAAACCACTCCACTGACAGACCCTGATGGCAATAAAGTAACACTGGTCCCTGCTAGCTTACACGACATCACCAACATCGGAATGAAGATGGTCGTTCGATCCATGGAAGATGCAAAACGGTTTTTTACCAAGACAGTTCAGGCAGAACCACTATCAAATAACAGCTTTAAATGGGGAACCACGGTATTCCTGCTTGAAGAAGATAAAGCCGCCCCGATTGGCGGCGGCATGCAGGGCGCTGGATATCGCTATATGACCGTCCAGGTATTTAAAGTCGACAAAGAGCATGCAGAAGCCCTGGAAAGAGGCGCACTAGAAGGAAGCACACCGGTTACACTGGGCACTACTGCCCGCATATCTTTTATTACAGATCCTGATAATAACTGGGTGGAAATATCACAGCGTAAATCCTTGACCGGAGATCTCTCCGATAAGTAAGTGCTCGGTAACAGAGGCTTTGAGGCACCTAAAGTGAACGATGTTAAGAGCACTCACATTCAATCCACCGTTAAAACATTTAGCGTTTAGAACATAAACCAGGATACCCATCACTAATGGACCCAATCGCACGCATTAAAACTGATCGACAGAACGCCCGAATGGTTGACGATCCCAACGCGGATCTGTGTTTCTTGGCATTGTCTGAATCGGGGCAGCCTTCCGTTCGAACGTTGGTCCTTCGGGATATTACCACCGAAGGATTCACACTGTTCGTTAACAAGACGAGTCCCAAGTGGTCCATTATTGAGGCCAACAACACGGCTGAAATGCTCGTCTGGTATACCAACAGCCAGAGACAGTACCGCATCAACGGTCGGATTGAAGAACTCGGGTCCTCTGATATCGAACAAAACTGGCAT
Organism: Gammaproteobacteria bacterium; assembly: GCA_018667205.1. GTDB lineage: Bacteria > Pseudomonadota > Gammaproteobacteria > Pseudomonadales > Azotimanducaceae > UBA9659. The sequence goes on from JABIVN010000443.1 coordinate 3,600, forward strand.
CGACGTCCGTCCGGCAGCAAGTACATGGACTACAGCTACGAAAGGCTTGGCTCACAAAGCAGTGAGGTCGACTCTAGGGAAGATCTGATCGAGCGCATCAATGGACTCAAAGAAGAACACCCGGAAGATGCAATGGTGACGCCGGCATCTGCCGCAGCAATCGTGTTGCGCCCGGAAGTGATCGAGATGCTGGACCTCAATATGCCCAACCGTATTCATGACCGCCGGCGTTTCGTTCTAAAGGATGGCCACTGGCAATCCACCCAGCTAATCCCTTAACACTCGTCTCTTAAAAAACCGCGACCAGAAAAGAAAAAGCCCTGCGAAAAAAATCTTCGCAGGGCCCTGTCTTCGTAAGGGGAGCAGGCTCCGAGTTATGTTAACTCGGAGGCTCCCCCAGTTGACTGACTATTAATGGGATCACC
>JABIVN010000444.1 GCA_018667205.1 Gammaproteobacteria bacterium
AAGGGTGGCTTATTGAACATGACCCTTCAAATGGGCGTCGAATGGGCTGACCGTGGCGTTCGGGTTAATTCGGTTTCACCGGGTTTTATTGTGACAGAGATGACTCGTCCTATGTTGGAGGCAATGGGTATTGATAAATGGATTTCCAGTCGCACGCCAATGCGTCGTGTAGGAGAAGCGCAGGAAGTCACAAACGCTGTTATGTTTCTGGCATCCGACCTTGCCAGCTATATTACCGGTGTAGACCTGCTGGTAGATGGCGGGACCAATGCCAGTAATGGGACCTTCCAGATCCCGCCGATTCATCATGAATGGAATACAGACACGCCCATGGTGCCAACGGACTATGTCCCGGTGCAACCGAGACCTGATTGGTACCAAGCCCTGGAGGCCGGCGTGCCGGGTGTTCACTATCCGCTACCGGGTGAAGATGAAAAAAGTTGATGGCTTAATAGTAGGTTTTTCATGAATGACTTTATCGTTGTTGGTGCCGGTTCTGCAGGCTGTGTGATGGCGCGCCGTTTATCAGAGCATGGTAACGTCACACTGATAGAGGCCGGCCCAGCCGATCACCGTTGGGATTACCGATTACATATGCCGGCGGCGTTGTCGCAGGTTTTGTCATCGAATTGGTACAACTGGCATTACGAGAGCGAACCTGAGGCCTGTCTGGATAATCGAAGACTGTACTGTCCTCGAGGAAAAGTGATGGGTGGTTCATCCTCGGTCAACGGTATGATCTTTGTCAGGGGTAACAAGGGCGATTTTGATCGCTGGTCTAGCGAACATGGGTTATCAGACTGGGATTATGAATCTTGTTTGCCCTATTTCAGAAAGTCCGAAAACGCGTTTGGTTTTCCCGAGGCGTCGTTAGACCCCAGCTTTCGTGGCACCGATGGGCCCTTGAAGATCTCTCGGGGTGAACTCAAAACACCGCTATTTCAAGCCTGGCTTGACGCGTCTGGCCAGGCCGGGCACGCCATCACCGCTGACTTCAACGGGCGGACTCAAGAAGGGGCTGGGTGCTTCGATCGTACGATATTTAAAGGTGAGCGACAAAACGTCGCAAAAGCTTATCTGGGTCGGCCTCGCCAGTTGGGGTCCCTGAAGGTTATCCGGCGAGCAACTGTCACCAGAGTTGTCATCGAAAACGGTCGAGCGACCGGCGTCGAGTACCTTCAGGGAGGCAAGCAGCATCAATGTGCTGCTGGAGAGGTCATTCTTTGCGGTGGGGCGGTTAACACCCCGCACTTGCTAATGCTGTCAGGTATCGGCGATGCCAAGGGGCTTAAGATCCATGGTATTCCCGTCGTCAGTCACGCCCCTGGTGTAGGCCGGAACCTGATGGATCACCTTGAAATATACGTACAGTACGCGTGTGACAGGCCTGTATCTTTGTATCCTAAGACTCGTCGGTTCAACATGCCCATGGTTGGTCTCCAGTGGCTTTTAGCGCGTCAGGGAGCAGGCTCTACCAATCATTTTGAGACAGGTGCGTTTCTGCGCAGCGGTGATCGTGTGCCGTATCCTGATCTGCAGTTTCATTTCCTGCCAATCGCAATGGATTACGACGGTAAAGATCAGTATCAGGGCCATGGCTTTCAGGTTCATGTGGGCCCAATGAAGCCGACCAGCCGTGGCGAAGTTACCTTGTGTTCGGCGAACCCACTGACTGCGCCCCGAATCCAGTTTAATTACAATGCGACGGCGGCAGACCGGTCCGTCATGCGGACGGGGATTCGGATGGCGGACGATATTGTCTCTCAGTCGGCATTCGATGGTTATCGCGGTACTCGCCTTCGACCCACTGTTGATATTGATTCAGATGACCAACTGGACCGTTTCGTCAGAGAGTTTGCGGAAAGTGCCTATCACCCCGCAGGAACCTGTCGAATGGGTATCGATGACAGCGCTGTGGTCGATGCAGCAGGGTTGGTGCGGGGTGTCTCTGGTCTAAGAGTGGTTGATGCCTCGATCATGCCTGAAATAACGAATGGCAATCTGAATGCTCCGGTTATAATGATGGCGGAAAAAATTAGCGATTCGATGCTGCGCTAACAGGCCTCGCGCGATCTATATTCCTTCGATGCGCGACGATGGAACTCCTCGCAGAGCCCGAGGTTAACTGGCGGTTTTATTTCATCCGCTCGTCTTGGTCAATCGCCGTCGTCGCGCCGATAACTAGCATGAATCCATCAACACTCTGTACCCGGAGTTATTACCCTGAGATACTGCGGTCAGGTCCACATGACTCGATGATCAAACCAAGGAAATTGAAATGATTGATTTTGAAATACCAGAAGACGCCAGGGTGGTCCGCAATAAGGTTCGAAAATTCGTACAGGATGAATGCCATCCTGCGGAAGAGGTCTGTACAGCGGATAATTTTGAAGAAATATTAGCGGGTTTACGGACGAAATCCCGCGAGCAGGGGCTATGGTGCCCTTTCGTTCCCGTTGAACACGGTGGAATGGGCCTGGGCCCGCTTGCGAATGCCTTGGTTCAAATGGAACTGGGTGAGAGCTTTCTTGGCGCGCTATCCATGAATACTCAGGGCCCCGATGATGCAACCATGCTAACGCTGCTTGAACACGGCACCGAGCATCAGCGTGAAACCTATTTAAAACCCCTCCTTAACGGCGAGAAGCGTATTTGCTACTCGATGACCGAAAAGGCCGCCGGCGCCGATGCGACGGGCATGCAAACAACAGCCGAACTCGATGGCGACGAATGGGTGTTGAACGGGGAAAAATGGTTCAGTTCTTCAGCTAACGTGGCGGACATTGCCGTGGTCATGGCGAAGACCGATCCGGATGCGCCGCGACATGAGCAATACAGTACTTTTATTGTTGAATTACCCAATCCGGGTTATCAAATTGTACGAGACATCGAGACGATGCAGCCCCACACCGACCTTGGGTTAAAGCTTGGCGGTTCACACTCTGAAATTAACATCGAGAACCTTCGCGTTCCACGAGAAAACATCCTAGGTGGTCGTGGTCAGGGTTTTAACATGGGACAGCATAGGCTGGCTTATGGTCGCCTACGCCACGGTATGCACAATGTTGCTATGGCTCAGCGTGCCCTGGACCTTGCGGCCAAACATATTACAAGTCGTGAAACTTTCGGTAAGAGACTTGCCGACAGGCAAGGCGTTCGCTGGATGATGG
>JABIVN010000445.1 GCA_018667205.1 Gammaproteobacteria bacterium
GTTAATGGTGCAGGCTTGGCTATGGGAACAATGGACCTCGTGAAACTGCACGGCGGACAACCCGCTAACTTCCTTGATGTTGGCGGCGGTGCGACCAAGGAGGCAGTCAGCGAAGCCTTTAAAATCATTCTTTCCGATGAAGGCGTGAAAGCGGTGCTGATTAATATCTTTGGCGGAATCGTGCGGTGCGACATCATTGCCGAAGGAATCATTGGCGCTGTCAAGGATGTCGGCGTCACCGTTCCAGTGGTCGTCCGATTTGAAGGGAATAACGCGGCGTTGGGTGTCAAAACCCTTGCTGAAAGTGATGTGGATATTATTGCAGCAACGAGTCTTACTGACGCAGTTGAACAGGCAGTAAAAGCGGCGGGAGGTGAGTAATGAGTATTTTGATTGATAAATCCACGAAGGTTATTTGTCAGGGCTTTACCGGGTCCCAGGGAACGCTTCATTCCGAGCAGTCCATGGCCTACGGTACAAAGATGGTTGGCGGTATTACGCCGGGTAAAGGTGGCCAGGAACACCTGGGTCTGCCGGTATTCAATACCGTTCGAGAAGCTGTCGAGGCAACCGGTGCGGAAGCATCTGTAATCTATGTCCCAGCGCCGTTCGCGAAAGACGGAATGCTCGAAGCGGCTGCTGCTGGTATCAAGCTTATTGTCTGTATTACTGAGGGTGTTCCCACGCTGGATATGCTTGTTGTTAAGGCAAGCCTGGACGCGCAAGGTGTTCGCCTGATTGGGCCAAACTGCCCGGGTATTATTACACCGGGGGAATGCAAGATCGGGATCATGCCCGGCGACATTCACCTTCCGGGTAAAGTCGGTATTGTTTCTCGGTCGGGTACGCTGACTTATGAAGCGGTTAAGCAAACAACCGATCTAGGGTTCGGGCAAAGCAGTTGTGTCGGAATCGGTGGTGACCCCATACCCGGTAGTAACTTTATCGATATCCTTGGCATGTTTGAAAATGACCCGCAGACTGAAGCGATTGTCATGGTCGGTGAGATTGGAGGAACCGCAGAAGAAGAAGCCGCCGAGTTCATTAAATCCAATGTATCCAAGCCCGTCGTCGGCTATATCGCTGGTGTTACGGCTCCTCCTGGCAAGCGCATGGGGCATGCGGGTGCAATTATTGCTGGTGGAAAGGGGACCGCAGATGAAAAATTTGCTGCCCTACAGGCTGCCGGCGTCCATACCGTGAAGAGTCTTGCCGATATTGGTAAGACGCTCCAGGAAGTCACCGGTTGGTAATTCCTTGCTAGGCAATCAAAAGGCGGCCGATGGTCGCCTTTTTTTTAGGCGAATAATCTATGAAAACTGTATTGATGTTGCTGACCTGTTTCGTTTTTATGTCAGGATGCCATGCTCAGCATGACAGCATGGACGCCACCTTGTGGGTCCAGACTTCCGCTGAATACCAGGGCAATTCGGAGATGGTGTTTAATGTCGCTGAATCTCGTTTGTCTCTGCTCAGGGATAAGCAGGGTGTGACTGCAGACATCGACCAGGCGAAGTCTTTCGGCTGTCTTGCCGGGGTGTCATGTCCAGGCCTGGCCGCGGCAGGCCTGATACCAGCGGTTGTACTGGATATCGATGAAACGGTTCTTGATAACAGCGCCTTCCTGGCGCGGCTCATAAAAAATGGCGGACAATGGCAACCAGACTCATGGGACGATTGGGTCGCCGAGAGGGCAGCCGTGCCTGTTCCTGGCGCATTAGCGTTTGTTGAGCGCGCCAAGGCTGAAGGGGTCGCCGTAATCTATATGACCAATCGCAGATGTTCTGTGCGTGAAGCGGGCAATGAGCTATCCCTTAAGCAACCGTGTCCGCAAAAGCTAGATACGCTTGAAAACCTGGCTAGCGCAGGGTTCCCGCCGCTGGTGCCCGTCGACCTGTTGATCCTTCGAGGCGAGCGTCCCGAATGGGATAGGGCTGAAAAGCAGACCAGACGGCAATACGTTGCCGAGCGTTATCGGATAATGATGTTGATAGGCGATGATCTGGGTGATCTTGCGTCTAATATTAAAAAATCCAGTGTTGAAGAGCGTGCCAGGTTTGTTTCTGCTCACGAATTTCTGCTCGGGAATTACTGGTTTCAGTTAACTAATCCTACTTATGGAAGCTGGAAGAGCGCGCTCAAAGGCAAACCAGCACAGGACTACCTTCGTCTGGATTAGCTTATGGACAAGGCGTGGGACCTGGCTCGAGATATATCTCCACGGTATTAGTGAGTTGGCCCCTTGAAAAAATAGTCTGCTGACCCCACTTCCTGTGTTACATCTAAATAAATTAGCTTGGAAAAACAAGGCACCTAAATGACCACTGCGCAAAAAGAAACTCTGGGTTTTCAGTCAGAAGCCAAACAGCTAATGCAGCTGATGATCCATTCCCTGTACAGCAATAAGGAGATTTTCCTACGGGAGCTTGTCTCCAATGCCAATGACGCGATAGACAAACTCAGGTTCGAGTTATTGTCGAATAGTGAGTTGGCCGCGGTAAGTGAAGAATTACGCATTCGCATTGATGTGGATGAAGACGCCAAAACCGTGACCATAACGGACAATGGCATTGGTATGACTCGTGACGAGGCAATCTCGCACCTAGGTACGATCGCGAAGTCTGGTACGGCCCAGTTCCTGGATTCGCTCACAGGAGACCAGAAGCAGGATTCGCAGCTTATCGGCCAGTTTGGTGTCGGGTTTTATTCTACGTTTATTGTTGCAGACAAAGTTGTTGTCGAGTCTCGCTCCGCGAAAGCGGCGAAGGACGAGGCTGTACGCTGGACCTCCGCAGGTGAGGCTGAATTTGAAGTAGAGACGATAGAGCGTGAAGAAGCGGGTACTTCTGTGACACTTTACCTCAAGTCGGAAGAATCTGAGTTTGCCGATGGCTGGAGACTTAGAAACATTGTCAAGAAGTATGCTGATCATGTCTCTGTTCCGGTTGTCATGAAGCAAATGGCAACTGAGGAAGACAAAGAACCGGAAGACGAGGTTGTTAACTCAGCAAAGGCGCTATGGACTCGATCACGCTCTGATGTTTCAGAAGACGAGTACAAGGAATTCTATAAGCTGGTTTCGCATGATTTCCAGGACCCCTTGAAGTGGAGCCACAACAAGGTGGAAGGGAAACTAGACTACACGAGTCTGTTATACATCCCGTCCAAGGCCTCGTTTGACCTTTATCAGCGCGAATCTCCTCGAGGTGTCAAGCTGTACGTGCAGCGAGTCTTTATCATGGATGACGCTGAGCAGTTTTTGCCACTTTACCTCAGGTTCATTCGGGGAATAGTAGATTCCAACGACCTTTCTCTGAATGTGTCTCGGGAAATTCTGCAAAAAGATCCCGCCATTGATTCAATGCGCAGTGCACTTACCAAACGTTCGCTCGACATGATTGCAAAGCTTGCGGACGACGAAGAACAGTATCAGGCCTTTTGGGATGAATTTGGTCAGGTGTTAAAAGAAGGACCTGCGGAGGACTTTGGTAACCGCGAAAAAATAGCAGGGCTACTAAGGTTTGCGACAACCGAATCGGGCAGCAAAACGCAGAACCAGTCGCTAAAAGCCTATATCGAACGAATGAAGCCTGAGCAGGACAAGGTCTATTATGTGGCAGCTGAGAACTACCATATGGCGGCCAATAGTCCGCACCTTGAGATTTTTAGGAAGAAGGGGTTGGAAGTTGTTCTGCTTCACGACCGGATCGATGAGTGGCTGGTGAGTCACCTGGCGGAGTTTGACGGTAAGCAATTTCAGGATGTCGCTAAAGGTGAACTTGA
>JABIVN010000446.1 GCA_018667205.1 Gammaproteobacteria bacterium
CAGCCAACAGCGCGCTAGTGCGTGCGAATCGATACAGCGACATCAGAAGAAGCTAAGCCCAAATAGCGCCAGCACGCCCATCAGCGAAGTCTGCTTGATTTCATTCCAGACAGATGACTCGGCATCCGCTAAAAGGTATTCCAGATCTTCCTCAGAGATGTCGTCCTCAGTTTTGCCGTTAAGAATCATGTCCTTGCGAACTCGCTTCACGGCCTGCTCTCGCACTTTTTGTTTGATGAAGGGGCTGGGGAGATACTTTTTTAGATCTTCTAATTCCATTCATCTAGATTAGACTATTCAGATACTTTTGTAATCTTGGGTTAAACCTGACGCTCTTTGTTCTCTAAATCGTTTCTCTTTCCTATCATTCGTGTTTTTTCACTCAATCTATTTCTTCAAGATGCGGAGTAGCATCAAGGCCAGATCTACAGTCTCCGTTTGCTGACTTTGGCACGGCGGTTATGGCGTTTTGTGAAATTCTGGCTCACAAACTTTTGGATAAACATTGCTCGTGCCCTTCTCTCTACGATCTAAAAAAGCGATGGTCTTGGTAAATATAATCAATTGTACAAATGGAAAACAAGCGCCCACACTTCCGGCTCTTTATCTTAGATGCGAAAATTGTGATGAAAAATTCTTTAAAATTTTCAATGAAGATCCTCACCGCTGGTTTATTTGCCTTTGCCATTGTCCCGCAGGTCGCCAATAGCGACCAGACAATGACCGGCAAATCAAAAGGTTCCGAGGCCGTTGGCCTGACCGTCAATGAACAGCCGCGCACCAACCAGTTCTGGTGGCCTGACCAACTTAATTTGTCACAGCTAAGAGACCATGATGGTCGCTCCAATCCGCTTGGTGAAGAATTCAACTACCAAGAGGCCTTCGATGCGCTTGATTTTGAAGCAGTAAAGGCAGATGTGAATGCGCTGCTCACGGATTCACAGGACTGGTGGCCGGCTGATTTTGACAACTATGGACCGTTTTTTATCCGACTAGCCTGGCACAGTGCCGGCACCTACCGAACCCTGGATGGTCGCGGCGGCGGTGACGGTGGCCAAATGCGTTTCAACCCCCTAAATAGCTGGCCGGACAACGGTAACTTGGACAAGGCGAAAAGATTACTGTGGCCAATCAAACAAAAGTACGGCAACAGCCTGTCCTGGGCTGATCTAATGATCCTGGCAGGTACTGTAGGCCTGGAAAATATGGGCTTTGAAACTTATGGCTTTGCTGGCGGCCGTGCCGATGACTGGGAACCCGATCTTGTTTATTGGGGACCCGAACTTGAGATGCTAGCCAGTGATCGCGAGGACAAAGACGGTAAATTACAGCGGCCCCTGGGGGCTGCCCATATGGGCCTGATTTATGTTAATCCGGAAGGACCCAAGGGCAAACCCGACCCAATAGGTTCCGCGCGCAATATCCGTGTAACGTTTGGTCGAATGGCGATGAATGACGAAGAAACTGTCGCCTTGATTGCTGGCGGTCATACCTTCGGCAAGATGCATGGCGCTCACAAGGCAGGGGACTGCGTAGGTGTCGAACCCGGTGCAGCGGGAATCGAACAGCAGGGACTTGGCTGGAAAAATAAATGTGGCAAAGGACACTCTGAAGATACTGTCACCAGTGGACTAGAAGGTGCATGGACCCAGGCACCGACCCAGTGGACAACCTTATACCTGCAAAACCTGCTCAACATTGAGTGGGAGCAGACTAGAAGTCCAGCGGGCGCTATTCAATGGGTGCCAGCGGATAAATCGCTGCACAGCTCAGCGCCTGATGCCCATATTGCAGGAAAGTTCAACGCACCGGTAATGACCACCGCTGACCTTGCGATAAAGTTCGACCCGGCTTATCGACAAGTCGCCGAACGGTTCCTGGCGAATCCAGGGGATTACCAGTTGGCATTTGCGAAGGCATGGTACAAGTTGACGCATCGGGATATGGGCCCCCGTTCACGGCTGCTCGGAAACGATGTGCCAGAAGAAGAAATGATCTGGCAGGATCCGGTCCCCGCTGTCGACTACAAGGTAGTCAACGTCAGGAGCATCAGCAAGCTCAAGGAAACGATTATTGATTCCGGCCTGTCGGTTCCCGATCTAGTCCGCACGGCTTGGGCATCCGCATCAACGTTCCGTTCTTCTGACATGCGTGGTGGTGCCAATGGTGCACGCATTGCGCTTTGGCCGCAGAATAGCTGGTCTGTCAATAGCCCGGCGAAACTGGCGGAGGTGCTGGGTGAGCTTGAAAAAATTCAAACTGTTTTTAATAGTAAGGCGCGCGGCGGGATGCAGGTATCGCTGGCCGATGTCATTGTGCTGGCTGGCGCCGCCGCAATCGAAAAGGCTGCAGAAGACGCTGGCGTGACAGTGCAGGTGCCGTTTGTACCTGGCCGTTCTGATGCAAGCCAGGTTCAAACGGATGTGAAATCTTTTGCGCTGCTGGAACCTTCTGCCGATGCATTTCGTAATTTCTTTGATGCAGAGAAAAGTTACCGCTCACCCGCGGAAATGCTTGTAGATAAAGCTGACCAGTTGCACCTTACTGTGCCTGAAATGACCGTCCTGATTGGCGGTATGCGGGTACTGGACGCAAATACCGACGGCGCAAAGCACGGTGTCTTTACGGATGCCCCTGGCACGCTCAGCAATGACTTTTTTGTGAACCTGCTCGATATGTCTACCGTTTGGAGAAAGGCAGACGAGGAAGGTGTTTACGAAGGTCTTGATCGTGAGACAGGCGCACTGAAGTACACCGGGACCACCGTAGATCTGATCTTTGGTTCAAACTCGGAACTGCGTGCCGTTGCCGAGGTATATGCCTTTAATGGTTCGCAGGAAAAATTCGTCAAGGATTTCGTCGCCGCCTGGAACAAGGTAATGGAACTTGATCGCTTCGACCTAAAGTTCGAGATCTAGATTCTCAAGGTTGCGCGTTGCGGCAAAGCATTGCCGCAACGCACGACGCTGACGGATCGCCATTTGAGCGGTTTTCTTCAGCACATTACACAGTCAATAATCGGGAAGTCACCCGCCCATGAATGCCTGGGATCGGTTAGCCGTGGTCATCGAGGCTGATCACCTTTCAACGCCTGCTGGCGACCGGCAGGCTAACTGACCTTCTGTGACGATGCAGTGCACTCACTACGTAATTACATTGGTTCATAACTGCACGCTAATGGTCTCTGCACGCATCAGTACGCCATCACCAAGGTGCGCTCTTCTTGCGGCCTTGAACGCTTCGAAATCGCCGGTAATCGTCTGCCAGCCGAAAAAGAACGCCTGACCGTCGATCATCTGGGGGATTGCGCTAACGCCGTTTGGAATGACAGCAAAGTCTTCCGGGCTACGAGAGAACAGGTGCTTGTCGATAAAATCGAGATAGGTGTCAAATTTGTCAGCTGCCACCAGATCTACAAAAGCCACTGCGGTTTCCTGTTGGGCTCCAGCCATTTTAATGATTTCTGTCGGGAACAGTCCGGCGGTCCAGCGGGCGTTTATTTCAATGACCACGACATCGTCACCATCGATAAAGTAATCGATTCCGCAGTTAATACCCTCGGGTAGAACAAAACCATGAGCTCGTGCGTATTCGCCCACCTTCATCAGCACTTCTTCCTGGGCTTTCGTCAGAATGACATCGGGTCCCAGGAGATTCCCGACCCACAGACCTTCAGAAAACATGATCTTGCGCACGTTGGCGATGGAGATGTCATCCGGCGTGATCCTCAGGTCAACGGTCATCTCTGTAAACCGGTCCAGGTCGAGTCGTTCCTGCAGGATGACGTCCAGGTCAGCGGGGAATTCCTCAACATAGTCCAGGCAATCCTGCTGGCTATTTACCACGGTGACGTTCCTTGCCCCTGAAAGTCCCAGGATCTTCAGCATGATCTGGTTGCCGTGCTTGCTCAGGAAATCAGCAACCTGACTGCCCCCGAGTTCTCCCTTCGTGGTCACCAACGTTTCGGGCACGGGTATACCGAAATCTGGCGCATGCTGCGCGAAAAACACTTTGGAATTCATGTCCTGGCTGATCCGCAGCCTGTCTGGATCAGCGTGAATGACCTTGTTAGATCCTGAGGTGAGGTACAGCGTAAACGTTTCAGTATCCGGGATATCTTTGGCCACTGACTCGTAGAAACCCTGCTTGGGATGATAGTGCCAGTGCTGCGCGGGAATAGTCTGTATCCCCATACCTTCGAAGAAGCCCGAAAGACGTTTCAGGCGCTTTGGCCAGGGTGGCTGGCTGAAAGCGTCGTACAGCATAAGGTGATCGCTAGGCTTTCCGATACCTATCAGCGCCACCTGCAGGAAGCCCATCAGGTCCTTCAGGGATTCGAACTCTTCGGTCTGTTTGG
>JABIVN010000447.1 GCA_018667205.1 Gammaproteobacteria bacterium
CTGAACCGGTTGCCATTCACAGTCCTGAACCGGTTGCCATTCACAGTCCTGAACCGGTTGCCATTCACAGTCCTGAACCGGTTGCCATCCACAGTCCTGAACCCGTTCTCATCAACACTCCTGAACTGGCGGTCAATAGCGGGAACATGAGCTGGATTTTATGAACAGAGTTTTTTATTTCGCGATTGCGATCATTGCTTTTACCATCCCCATCCTTGTCATGGCGCCTGCGAGTCTTGTGACCAAGCTATTCGGTGATACCGTTCAGCAAAATATCCCGGGGTTAAAGGTCGGAGTTGCCCGAGGGCGAATCTGGGAAGGTGCCATTCAGTTGCAGTACCAACGTTTCCCACCCGTCACGCTATCTTGGAAGATGGCAGCCTTGCCACTGCTTCACGGAAAAGTGAGCACACTGATTGAACTGGCGGGTGGCGGCCTTCAGCTGGAACTAGACGCAGTGGCGTCGACTTCTGGTGGTACACTGGACAATATTAGTGGCACCATCGAAAGCCGCTTTATTAACGCCGTTAGCATCGACTATGGCCTTGAATTAAGCGGCATCGTTGAGCTCTCAGGCATCAGCACCTCGTTCGATCAACGTTGGCTAACCGAGCTAAAGGGCGAAACAAACTGGACGGGTGGCATCGTTCACATTGAAACGCCGCAACAACTCTATAGCGTCAACTTACCGGCACTCACCGGGAAAATCTCGATGCAAGAATCAAATGCAATGTTAGATGTCACCTCACAGACCTCCACCTTGCTGATGCTCTCATTAAAACCAGATGGGTGGTCAAAAACCTCCGTGTCTTACCTGCTAACGGATATGATTGGTTTGCCGCTTCCAAACGGATACCAAGATGCAGACGGCCCTGCTTTCGTGTTGGAAGAAAAAGTATTTTAATACGGCTTTAGACCTATACCGGTCCTTTTTTAACCAAAAACATGGTATATTTTAGCTTACCCTTCAGAAAATTTTCGGGCAGCTTCACTTGGATAAATTAATACAACTATTTAGCGACCACAGCAGGAAATTTGCGACCGCTATAAGCATTATACTGATTGTCTTAATGAGTCTGACTGTAGCGAATACGGCGCTGGTTTTTATGGGAACCGCGACCTCGCCAGGTTCCATCCCAGATTCAGCTCCAGCAAGCGCCAACCCTGTCACTCTGCCGACATTTAAGGTTTCCAATCTCGAACTCTTCGGCAGACACGAGGACGTAGATATCGTCCCCCAGACAATTGATGCACCGGAAACAAAACTTAATCTTGAGCTGCAGGGTATTTTTATTGCTCAAGATGCAAGATTTTCAACGGCCATCGTCGCGGAAAAAAATAAAGATGGTGAACTCTTTGCAATCGGAGACAGGTTACCGGGAAACGCTAAGCTGGCCGCCGTATTCGAAGATCACGTCTTAATCCGACGAGGCACCAGAGTGGAGAAGCTACTTTTCTCGGATAGCAAATTTCAATTCGTCAGTGATAGACCTCCCAGAAATACATTATCCAGATCTGGCGATGGTATATCAGGCACACCACTATCCAACCAAAAAGATGCAAGAGACAGCATCGGCAACACAAATGGATCTAACAATAACTCTGCCAATAACTCTGCCAACAACTCTGCCAACAACAGCACTATTAGTCAGTATCAGGAAAAATTGCGCAGCGATCTTCAAGGTACCCTGAGTGAAGCTGGCATCACGCCCGTTTCAAGCGGTGAGTCAAAAGGATATAAGGTTGGTGCAGACGCGCAAGGTCCAATCAAACAGGCCGGCCTGCAACCAGGTGACGTCATACTGTCTATCAATGGTAAACCGATTGGTGTCGCCGCAAACGATTCCATGCTTATGAACCAGGTCATGGCATCATCCAGGGTTCGAGTCGAGGTCCAGCGGGGAACCCGACGTTTTTTCCTGACCGTACCCGTGCCTAAATAAGTTAGGCTCACATCACACGATTACATATTATTTATCTGGAGCGTCCAAACTAATGTCTTTAAATAGTTCGAGTATAAGCGTCTCACTGGCTCTCTTTATCAGCTGCCTGTTCCTGCCCCTTGCATTATCTTCTCAAGACGCGTCCGCGCAGGTAAGAGACACAGAAGAAACCTGGAAGGTGAGCCTGAAAAACGCTGATATCCGCGAATTCGTCGCCCAAGTTTCCGTCATCACAGGCAAAAGCTTTGTGGTAGACC
>JABIVN010000448.1 GCA_018667205.1 Gammaproteobacteria bacterium
ACCACAACATCAGCCATACCTGTCGCTATGGCTGACGCTGCGTGATGAATAATAGAAAACGTCGTGCCGCCTCCAGCGCCAGCAGCAATGCAATAGCGCGGGAAAATCTGCAAATATTCAGCCGTTGCTTCAGCGTGATACATCATCGGCTGCGCCATCGCGTTACACGTCACTAACCCGTCAATATCGCCTTTCTCAAGGCCTGCATCCGCAATGGCAGCCAGAGCAGCCTCCACCCCCATCTCCATTGGCGTGCGACCCGGCAGTACACCAACTTCGGTATCGGCCACGCCAACGATAGCGACTTTACCTCTCAAACTTTTATCCAGCATGAGCAAACCTCACCACAACCTTACCCGGTGTCACCACGTCACCAGACTGATTTTTTATATGGACCTCGATTTCAACTTCCATTGTCTCGACATTTAGCGCTGCGATTTCCCCACCAGCTGTCAACACATCACCAATGTAGGTCGCCACCCGATTCGAATAATCAATCGAAAAAATATGACCATCCTCACCTAGCCACTCCTCAACGCATTGGTGTAACCAATCACCCAGCATAGGCCCGGCAATAACCAGACCCGGATAGCCCTCTACGTTCTTCGCATAGGGCTCATCAAAATGGATACGATGGCCGTTCCAAAGAGCCGCGTTGTAGAACATAAGCTGCACATTATCTGGCGTGTGTTCTCTTCCTGGCAGTTGTTCGCCTACCCGCAGGCCAGCAAAACGCTCCGCATTGACTATCATCACCGTAATATCCTTGTGGTTTTTTCGCGAATGATCAGGTCGCCGTCATCGTTAACAATATCCATTACCACCTCATAAAAAATCAGCGAACCCGAACGACCCTGCTTTTCGTATATATCGGTTAATGTCCTTGTCGAGGTCAACCAATCGCCCGGATAAACAGGCTTGTGATACTCAATATTCAACCCGCCCGCCATGGCTTTCTCCAGGGGGAATTTGGGTAACAGGCTATCAATTGAAACACCGTCTGGCGTCAGCTGTCCCAACTCAACCACGTCCCAGAAAAGCGGCACATGAAACATCGGCGGAGCCTCGTCACCGTCAAGGTACTTGCGTTGCCGGTTGCCCGTGGCAACGGCGTATTTTCTTATATCACGGCGCGTAACAATTTCACGACGCGGCTCGGACCTGCGGCCGATCGTCGACAATAGTTCCTCGGATAACAATCCGCCCATACTTGATTCTCCCCTGCGCCTCTATTTCAGTTGCGCACATTACAATTGAGTAAGTTGCCGACCAGCCTTTTCGACAAGCTATAAACGAACCGAATCCACTGGGGTGTTTGGTATGGCGTGAAATGTTCCGATCGAACCTAAAAGATGATCATTTCAGCTGAACAGTCCCCCGACGTCGAGAAGGTCACCGCATTTACCCGCTATCCTCTCGTCTTCGTCCACTAACACTACCCGCGCATCACCGTGACAGGGCGATGTTTCAACCCAAACTCTTTTTTGTCTAGAACTTCTCGTAGACCGATAGTAGGTAGAATCTGAATATTATTCAACAAAGCGTACCCGCCAACCCAAGAAATACCTGTCTATTACCGTTGACTGATAAAAAAAGGAGGAGCAAAAAAGCACAGGAAAACGGCAGGGTTAACGAAGAATAAACTATCTTGGAAATACACAGGCTAGTACCTCTGAGCCCTAAATATATTAGCCTGTGTGCATTGTATAGCGCTTTTCGATTGATCAAACGACTGCTATTCAATCCTAAAACTTGACTGAATCAACAGGCCAAAATCGGCCGCCTCGACCTGCAAATCTTTTCAATGATCAGCGCTATCGCCTGCGCGCATGCTAACTATCATCATGACAGTCATTAACTAACGACCTAATAACCACATCACGCTTTCTTCAATCTACGTGCGAAAACCAATCGCCATCCTTGGCCGTTTTGCGAAAAATGTAGTTTATACTGCCCATCTTGGTTGACCGTGTGTTCGTCTGGCGGTTGATCAAAGAGGACGGCGTTATGCTCACCATGAGCGTTTTAAAGGTTTAGCGAACGCCCGCAAAGTTCAAACTTGGTTTACCCGAATCGCTGATTGAGTTACTTGAGGAAAAAAACGCCGCCGCACGAGCGTTGTATCTAATGAAAGCCGACCTGCATTGCCACAGCCATTTTTCAGATGGCAAACACACAGCCAATTTTCTGATTGAGCGGGCGCTGACCAATGATGTCACTCATCTTGCCCTAACAGATCATGATTGCACCAATGTGCATGAGAACCTGCAGGGTAGTCAGCCATTGTCGATCATAAAAGGAGTCGAAATATCCTGCGCCTGGCAAAACCATGAACTTCATATTGTCGGCCTGAGTATCAACCCTCAACATGCTCAGCTTGAAAATTTGCTGTCCTGCCAACAGGAGAAACGCCGACAGCGAGTGCGGGAAATAGACGCCAAGCTTGTTAAAATCGGTATTCAGGGTTTACTACCCTATATGTCGGATTTGTCAGCAGTGGCACAGACAAGGAGTCACGTCGCGGACTTCCTGGTGCAACGACAGTTCTGCACAACACGTAAAAAAGTGTTCAAGCAATATCTGAATAAGAGTGGCAACGCCTACGTTGGCGCACTCTGGTGCAGCCTTGAAGCAGCCGTTGATGCGATCACATCAGGGGGCGGTATTGCGGTGTTAGCGCATCCAGGTCGATATGGAATAAACCGAACCAAACTGTCCTATCTGGTTGACGCTTTTAAAGAAGCCGGTGGCCATGCGCTTGAATGCACTTATCCCAGTATCGCGGCAGAAATGCAGGCCGATCTACTTAAACTCGCAATCGGCAAAGGTTTGTATGTGTCTGGCGGTTCGGACTTCCATGATGCCAGCGCCACATGGACCGACGTTGGAAAATTTCCACCGCTGCCTAAAAACACCGACCAGTTTAGTGTCTGGCGTCATCCATCATGGAGCGCCACGACCCCAGCCCTAACGGCATGATTTTAACAAACCATAGTTGGCATGGGGTTGAACTGAAGCGACCGCCGCCATTCAAGAAATACCGTTATCTTGCCTGTACCTTAGAACCAGCCAGGTGACCATATCCTTGGTGAACGAGCGCCAGAGCACCGCTATAGGCCAAGCTCTTTAGCAAATGCATCGCGCATTACAAACTTCTGCATCTTACCCGTGACCGTCATCGGAAATTCATGCACCATTTTGATGTACTTGGGTATTTTGAAGTGAGTGATCTGGCCGCTACAGAACTGCCGGATACCATCTTCAGATAGGTTTACGCCTTCTTTCAACTGAATCCAGGCGGCGACCTGTTCACCGTATTTTGCATCGGGAACGCCAAACACCTGGATTTCCTGAATATCAGGGTGTGTGTAAAGAAACTCTTCGATTTCTCTTGGATAAACATTTTCACCACCGCGGATAATCATGTCTTTTATTCGACCAGTGATTTTTACAAAACCATCCTCGTCCATTTCGCCTAGATCACCTGAATGCAACCAGCCCTCGGCATCAATGGTATCCGCCGTTCTTTCTGGATCATTCCAGTAACCCTGCATCACACCATAGCCACGCGAGCACACCTCGCCAGTTTCACCGAAAGCTGCGATGGCACCATCTTCTGTCACGATTTTCATTTCCCAGTTGGTGTGCGGTCGACCCACTGTTGTGACGCGGCGCTCAAATGAATCTTCTATCGCCGTCATTGAATTCAACGGGCTGCATTCCGTTTGGCCATAACCGATGACAATTTCCGTTAGCGCCATGTCACTGATCAAACGCTTCATCAATTCAATGGGACAGGTTGACCCAGCAATAATACCGGTTCGAAGTGTACTCACATCAAAGTCATTAAATGTAGGCAGATCCACTTCAGCAATAAACATCGTGGGTACACCGTGCAAAGCAGTGCATTTTTCATCCTGCACGGCTTGCAAGACTAATCCCGGGTCAAAGACCTCGCATGGTAAAACCATGGTGGCGCCATGCGCGACGCAAACGAGTGTACCCAGGACCATACCGAAACAGTGATACATTGGCACCGGAATACATAAAATATCTGACGGCGAAAAATGCATGCTCTTACCCGCATGGTAGGCATTGTTCAAAATGTTGGTATGCGTCAGCGTTGCCCCTTTGGGCATACCCGTTGTG
>JABIVN010000449.1 GCA_018667205.1 Gammaproteobacteria bacterium
GGAAAGGAAGTCGGCGATGTGGTGTCTGTCAAAACACCGGCCGGAGAAGCGGAGTTTGAGATCTGCGCCGTTAGGCACTTATAGGTTACTGACATGCCACTTTGGCTGTCTACTCTGGCTGTCTACTCTGGCTTTCTACTCTGGCTTTCTACTTGGGCTGTCTAAAGGACGTTGGCCCTGGCGATGTTTGACAGTAGGGGGTTAGGTTCGCGCGAGGCACGGTAGACAAGCGCCATGCCTCCGACGACCTGCACAATCTCAGTGTCCGGGATGTTTTTTAGCGAAGCAACAACGTCAGCGCGTTCCGCTTTGTCGCCAAACATTTTTACTTTGATAAGTTCATGATCATCGAGGGCTCGGTTCAATTCAGCAATCACACTGCCTGAAAGGCCATTGCCAGCGACGGTGACGACTGCTTTGAGTCCGTGCCCGATGGTTCTCAGTTTTTTTTTCAGCTTACCGTTCATGATTTACTCAATTTTCAGGGGCGCGATTGTACCCACGTTGACCTGGGTTTACGATACTTCATTTCGGAAGGGAGCTAAATGACGAAAAAGTCGAAATCCAGTGCTCAATGGCTAACTGACCACGAGAAGGACGAATACGTGCTTCGTGCCAGGCGGGAAGGGTATCGATCCCGGGCGAGCTATAAGTTGCTTGAGATCGATGAGAAATTCGGCCTCCTTCGTCCAGGCACTGTGGTGGTCGATCTGGGTGCTGCGCCCGGAGGCTGGGCCCAGATCGCGGTGCAGAAGTGTGGGCGTAGCGGGTTCGTGGTCGGCCTTGATCTACTGGATATGGAGCCACTACGGGGTGCCACGCTTATTAAGGGCGATTTCACAGAGGAAAAGTCTCTGGCTGAGTTGATGGCAGTGCTTCAAGATCGAACCGTAGACCTTGTAATCTCGGATATGGCCCCCAACTTAAGTGGTATGAAAGAAATCGACCAACCTCTGGCTATTTACCTCACCGAACTAGCGTTAGACTTCGCATGTGCAACCTTGAGGCCGGGTGGTGCGTTGTTGATGAAATGCTTCGAAGGTTCAGGGCTCGACGAGCTTCGACGAGTCATTCGTACTAATTTCAAGCAGTTAAATAATGTTAAGCCGAAAGCGTCAAGAGACAAGTCCCGCGAGATCTATGTGTTGGGCCGTCAATTCAAAGGCAGCTAGACGTAACTTATCGACAGAATTGTAGTCGAATGAACTAATAACGCCGTACAAGTATAATGAACGGCCCTGCGGGCTGAAAAGAGTTCGGGAATGAGGATAGAGCATTGAACGATATGGGTAAAAATCTACTACTTTGGTTGATTATCGCAGCGGTACTGCTGACGGTGTTCCAGAATTTCAATGTTCGTCCCGAAAATGAAGAGATTGACTACTCTTCTTTCCTGGAAATGGTGGACCAAAACCAGGTTCGATCCGTTGAGGTCGACGGGCTGACCATTCGTGGCGAGCGCTCTGATGGTAGGGCCTTCGAAACCATCCAGCCGCAGATTACTGATAGTGCCCTCATCGGGGACATGATTGATCGAAATGTTGATTTTAAGGGCAAACGGCCCGAGCAGCAGAGCATCTGGACCCAATTACTGGTGGCCAGTTTTCCAATTCTCGTCATTATTGCTGTGTTCATGTTTTTTATGCGTCAAATGCAAGGTGGTGCGGGTGGCAAGGGTGGACCACTAACCTTTGGGAAGAGCAAAGCCAAATTGCTCGGCGAGGATCAAATTAAAACGACCTTCGCTGATGTTGCTGGAGTCGACGAAGCGAAAGAAGATGTGCAGGAACTGGTTGAGTTCCTGAAGGACCCC
Source organism: Gammaproteobacteria bacterium (assembly GCA_018667205.1). Classification (GTDB taxonomy): domain Bacteria; phylum Pseudomonadota; class Gammaproteobacteria; order Pseudomonadales; family Azotimanducaceae; genus UBA9659. Next base: position 1,814 of record JABIVN010000449.1, read on the forward strand.
AGTAGATTTCAGAAGTTAGGAGGCAGGATTCCACGTGGCATCCTAATGGTTGGGCAGCCAGGAACGGGTAAAACGCTACTCGCGAAAGCGATCGCCGGTGAAGCCAAGGTCCCGTTCTTCAGTATTTCTGGTTCTGATTTTGTGGAAATGTTTGTTGGAGTAGGTGCCTCCCGCGTGAGAGACATGTTTGAGCAGGCCAAGAAACAAACTCCGTGTATTATTTTTATCGATGAGATAGATGCAGTCGGCCGGCACAGGGGTGCAGGCGTGGGCGGCGGCAATGATGAACGAGAACAGACTTTGAACCAGTTGCTGGTAGAGATGGACGGATTTGACGGTAACGAGGGCATTATTGTTATCGCTTCTACCAACCGGCCGGATGTTCTTGACCCTGCACTATTGAGACCGGGCCGATTTGATCGGCAGGTGGTCGTGTCGCTGCCGGACATCCGTGGCCGTGAGCAGATTCTTAAAGTACATATGCGCAAGGTCCCTCTAGGGACAGATGTTGATGCCAGCTTGATTGCGCGAGGCACACCTGGATTTTCTGGTGCCGACCTGGCAAACCTGGTTAATGAAGCCGCGCTTTTCGCAGCGAGACAGGAGAAACGAACGGTCACCATGATCGAGTTCGAGCAGGCGAAAGACAAAATCATGATGGGCGCCGAAAGGAAGTCGATGGTGATGTCAGAAAAGGAACGCGAAAACACGGCATACCACGAAGCTGGCCATTGTATTGTCGGCTACCTGGTTCCCGAGCATGATCCCAGTTACAAGGTGTCCATTATTCCCAGAGGCAGGGCGCTGGGTGTCACAATGTTTCTGCCAGAGGAAGATCGGTACTCACTCAGCAAAAGAATGATCCTCAGCCAAATATGCTCATTGTTTGGTGGGCGTATTGCTGAAGAGATGACGCTCGGCCCTGATGGAATTACCACGGGAGCATCTAACGATATTGAGCGCGCAACGAAGATGGCCAAAGCGATGGTCACCAAGTGGGGCTTGTCGGAGAAACTTGGACCGTTGGCGTACGCTGAGGATGATCAAGAAGTGTTTCTTGGGATGTCCGCTGGCTCAGCCAGGCCACAGGTTTCTAATCAGACGGCGATGGAAATCGACGCCGAAGTAAGATCAATCATTGATAGCTGTTACAAGACGGCTGAGGGAATACTCGACGCGAACAGAGGGAAGCTTGACGCGATGAAAGATGCGCTTCTTGAGTACGAAACGATCGACAAAAGCCAGATTGACGAGATCATGGCCGGACGAACGCCAAGCCCACCTGAAAGCTGGGATGACAAAGATTCCAAAGATTCCAAAGATTCCCCAGGATTAGATGAAGCCGATACAGGTAACGACAATCAGGGCGCCGGCCCTGTCGGGGACCCGGCGCCTGATCACTAATAGTTAGGCAGATGTCTCGTCTGCGGGGACTACTTTCCCGTCATCAACCGTTGGTCATGGGAATCCTGAATGTTACGCCGGATTCGTTTTCTGATGGTGGTCAATTTTCGACGATAGATAAGGCGCTCGCCCACACCCGAGCAATGATTTCTGGCGGCGCGGATATTATCGATATTGGGGGCGAGTCCACTCGACCCGGCGCTGATCCAGTGTCGGTCTCCGAAGAAATTGAAAGAGTCCTCCCGGTCATTCAGGCCATAAGACGAGAGTCAGATATCGCTATCTCGTTGGACACCAGTAAGGCGCAGGTGATTAGTGCTGCGCAGCCGGAAGATATCGACCTGATCAATGACGTTTGTGCCCTCCAGGGGGAAGGCTCCATCGATGCAGCAAGTCGATCCGAGTTACCAGTCTGCCTTATGCACATGCTGGGGGAGCCGCGGACAATGCAGCGAAACCCACGTTACGAAGATGTCGTTAGTGAAGTGTTTGACTTTCTGGTTGAACGGGTACGGTCTTGCGAGACTGCAGGTATTCCCCAAAGTCGACTCGTGCTTGACGTGGGGTTCGGTTTTGGAAAATCACCGGAAGATAATCTGAGGCTGATTAATCAACTCCCAAGATTTTTAGAACTCGGCCTGCCGATGTTGGTGGGCCTCTCCAGAAAGAGTACTATTGGCAGGATTGTTGATGACCCACTGGTCGGTAGTGTAAGCGGAGCGCTGTTTGCGTTAAGCAAAGGTGCACAGATCCTTAGGGTCCACGACGTTGCGCAAACTGCCTCAGCAATCAGGGTGTGGCGATCTTTTGCCGCGGAACACATTGTTAGCCACACGACTTAATTATATATGAGAAAAAAATTTTTCGGCACCGATGGAATACGCGGCCGCGTCGGAGATGCGCCGATTACCGCTGAATTTATGCTTAAACTTGGGTGGGCGTCGGGAAAAGTATTTTCCAGGGAGGGGCGAGGATTAATTCTTATTGGTAAGGACACTCGGGTCTCAGGTTACATGTTTGAGTCTGCTCTTGAGGCAGGACTAGCATCCGCAGGTGTCGACGTGGCGCTGCTAGGGCCAATGCCGACGCCTGCTATCGCGTATCTCACAAGGACCTTCAATGCGAGTGCGGGGATCGTTATTAGTGCTTCGCATAACGATTACCGTGACAACGGCGTGAAATTTTTCTCGGACGCAGGTGCAAAACTGGACGATGGTGTTGAGTTAGCAATCGAAAGGGAGCTTGATGCCGACATGCAGATGGTTGCTTCAGATCAGATCGGGAAGGTATCCCGGATCAATGACGCAGCCGGTCGATATATAGAGTTTTGTAAAAGTTGCTTTCCTTCCCCAACCAACCTGCGAGGCATGAAGATTGCGCTCGATTGCGCTCACGGCGCAACCTACCACATAGCACCCAACGTACTTAGGGAGTTGGGCGCTACAGTTATCGAGTTGGGTACTGAACCCGATGGCTTCAATATCAATGCCGAGGGAGGGTCTACCAAGCCGGCGTTGTTGCAGAAGTTGGTACTGGCCGAGGGGGCTGATCTTGGGATCGCTCTGGACGGGGATGGGGACAGGGTGATCATGGTCGACAGCGAGGGCGAAATTGTCGATGGGGATGAATTACTTTTTATTATTGCGAACGCGGAATATCGATCAAAAAGACTCACGGGTGGGGTCGTTGGCACACAGATGAGCAACTTCGGGCTTGAAGAAGCGTTGGGGGAAAAGGGCATTCCGTTTATCCGGGCAGCCGTTGGCGATCGCTATGTGTTGGCGGAATTAGCTAAACGGGATTGGATGTTCGGCGGAGAAAGCTCCGGGCACCTTTTGTGCCTTAATGTGTCGACGACAGGGGATGGGATTATATCGGCCCTGCAGGTACTGGCAGCGATGCTTGAATTTAACAGCTCGCTCTTAGAATTAAAGGCTGGGATGAAAAAATACCCGCAACATATGATAAACGTTGCTTGCCAGGGGAAATTCGATCTAACCCGGCAGGATGTCATCACAAAGGCAGTGGCTCAGACCGAAAAAGAATTAGGCGGCCGCGGTCGTGTGCTGCTAAGGCCCTCTGGGACTGAACCGGTAGTGAGGGTAATGGTTGAAGGGGAAGACGCGGCGATAGTGGCCACTCTCACGGAGGATTTGGCCAGGATTGTCTCCGCGGAACTTGGATAGGCGATCTGGTTTGAATCTTACGTACAAAGCCGTTAACATCTGCCGCCTTTTTCCGAGGACCTATTGATGAGCGAGCGAGATCCGCTGGTCGCAGGTAACTGGAAGATGAATGGCGATGCGAGCAGCCTGGATGGGTTGCTAGACGGTTTACTCACCGAGCTTTCGGGGTTAGCACTTCGGCGCTGTAGTGTTCTGGTTTTTCCGTCCTATGTTTATTTGGGTCAAGTAGCCCAAAAGCTTCTAGGGTCCGGTATTGGTGTCGGTTCTCAGGATGTCGACCAGAGAGCGCAAGGTGCAGTTACCGGTGGCGTCTCAGCGGACATGCTGAAAGATGTGGGCTGTCGGTTTGTCCTTGTCGGGCATTCAGAACGCAGGACATTGTTTGCGGAATCCGATAAGTTGGTAACCGATAAGTTCGAACAGTGTCGATCTCAGGGGCTGGTGCCGATAATTTGTGTAGGCGAGACGTTGGAAGAGCGTCGGCAGGATAGAACGATCGAGGTAGTGACCCGTCAATTAAAGGTGGTGACTTCACGAGTCGGCCTTGCGGGTTTTGACGGCGCGGTGATTGCTTACGAACCGGTCTGGGCAATAGGCACAGGGGAAAGTGCGACTCCTGAGCAAGCAGAAGAGGTGCACGCAGGGTTGCGCAGGAGTTTGGCAGAACTGGATGAAAACCTCTCCTGCAGAACAAGAATACTGTACGGTGGCAGTGTCACGGCGGATAACGCAGTAGCGCTGTTTGGAATGGAAAATGTGGATGGCGCGCTGGTTGGCGGGGCATCTTTAAAAGCGAATAGCTTTGCTGAGATTTGCAAAGCAGCCGAAGAGTCTTAGTGAGTTATGGAAACGATTGAAACGATTGAAACGTTAGTCCTTGTATTTCACGTGTTGGCGGCGTTAGCAGTTATCGGCCTGGTGCTGATACAACATGGTAAGGGGGCAGACGCAGGCGCTGGTTTCGGAGGTGGTGCAAGCTCGACTGTTTTCGGGTCCGGAGGAGCAGGTAATTTTCTGCAAAGGGTGACAACAGGCATAGCCATTGCGTTTTTTATAACGAGTTTTGGGCTTGCCTTTTATGCAAAGGAAAGATCTCAAGCGGCAAGCGGCGTAGGTGTACCCGTCGTCATTGAGTCGCCGGTTATGGGGGTTCAAGGAGACGAAGAGGGTGAACTTCCAGTCTTTGAGGCTCGTGAGCAAGGCTCAGAGATACCGGAAGGTTAAGCAGCAGGCCCTTGGATTGATTCAACTGGGTCCTGAAGCGACAGTATTGCCGAAGTGGTGAAATTGGTAGACACGCTACCTTGAGGGGGTAGTGGGGGAAACCCCGTGGAGGTTCAAGTCCTCTCTTCGGCACCAATAAAAAAAACCGCGCACTGCGCGGTTTTTTTTTTGCTCCAGCACTACGCTAGCTCTGGCACCTGTCCTATCCGAGTTTATTAACAGTCCCCTCTGCGCACGTCGCCCTCCTCAATTATGTCCAGAATGTTGCCATTAGGTCCCCTGAATCGGGCTCCAAACCTTTTTTAGAAAAATCAACACATTACATTCGTAATTAAAGTCGATTTCTGTGGTTTCTGTGGTCTCTGTGGTTGACCCCGTTAGGCGACACCCCTATAATCCCGCCCCCCGTTGTTGCGGGGTGGAGCAGTCTGGTAGCTCGACGGGCTCATAACCCGTAGGTCGTAGGTTCAAATCCTGCCCCCGCTACCACTTTATACAAGCCCCTCATTGGGGCTTTTTATTAGCTTCGGTTTCAGACGCCGGAGTACAGGTGGGGAATACGCCCATCGTTTATGCAATGGGCTATATGCCCATTTTTTGTTTTCGCAATTCGAAAACCGGAAAACAGGCGGGGCGGTATGAGTGATCAGCTGAGCGAGCTTATCCAGCCGGTTGTGGCGGCAATGGGATGCGAGTTATGGGGAATTGAGCAGCTCTCCATGGGGCGTTATTCAACGGTAAAGATATATATCGATTCCAAAAATGGCGTCGACATTGAAGACTGCGCGAAGGTGAGTCGTCAGGTGAGCAGCCTCCTTGATGTCGAAGACCCGATGAATGGTGAGTACACCCTAGAGGTCTCTTCGCCAGGCTTGAGTCGAAGACTGTTCAAGCTTGATCACTACAGCGCGTTTATAGGTTCGGAGGTCCGGATCCGACTTAAGCGCCCTTATGAAGGGCAGCGCAAGTACTCGGGCCAGTTAAGAGGTGTCGAAGGAGACGAAATCATCCTGGGTCACCAGGACGAAGAGATCTTGTTTCCCTTCGAAGAAATTGAGAGAGCAAATGTCGTCCCCTCTGTATAGGGCAAGGTGAGGTAGAAGCGATGAGCAAAGAAATATTGTTGGTTGTTGAAGCAGTATCCAACGAAAAAGGTGTGTCAGAAGACGTCATCATCGATGCGTTGGAGGTAGCGCTAGCGACAGCAACGAAGAAGCGTTACGACGAGGAGGTCGAGCTTCGTGTGTCTATTGATAAAGAATCAGGAGAGTATGAAACTTTTCGGTTCTGGAACGTCGTTGCGGATGAAGCTGAAATTGAGTTTCCCGGTGCACAACTAAGGTTAACCGACGCGAAGGAGAAGGATGCTTCCCTGGAGGTCGAGGGACGTTACGAAATCCTGGTTGATTCTGTAGAGTTCGGCCGTATCGCCGCTCAGACTGCAAAGCAGGTCATCGTTCAGAAGGTTAGGGAAGCAGAGCGCGCGCAGGTAGTTGAAGCCTACAGAAGCAAAGTCGGTGAACTGGTGAGTGGCCAGGTCAAGAAAGTCACCCGCGAAGCGGTCATTGTCGATCTGGGTAATAATGCGGAAGCGATATTGCCGCGAGAAGCATGGATTCCGCGCGAAACCTTTAGAGTTGGCGATCGGCTTCGGGCTTTGCTCGACGAAGTCAGGCCAGAGGCCAGGGGCCCACAATTAGCATTGACGCGGACTTCTCCATTGGTGCTGATTGAATTATTTAAAATCGAAGTGCCAGAAATTTCTGATGGCATTATTGAAATTCTGGGTTGCGCGCGTGATCCGGGCTCGAGAGCCAAGATAGCTGTAAAGACTAACGACGGAAGGATCGATCCTGTTGGAGCCTGCGTTGGTATGCGAGGCTCGCGGGTTCAGGCTGTGTCCAACGAACTCGGCAATGAAAGAATCGACATTGTTCCATGGGACGACAACGTTGCCCAACTTGCCATTAACGCGATGTCTCCTGCTGAAGTTGTTTCTATTGTCGTCGATGAAGAAACTCGAAGCATGGATATCGCTGTGTCGGAAGAGAACCTTGCCCAGGCGATTGGCAGAGGCGGCCAAAATGTCAAGTTGGCGAGTGAGTTGACAGGCTGGGAACTGAATATTATGACCGTGGAAGATGCTGCGGAAAAACACGAAGCTGAAGCCGGGTCAGTCATGGAAAGGTTCATGCAAGCGCTAGATGTTGATGAAGACGTTGCGGTCGTGCTTGTTGAAGAAGGATTCACCAGTCTTGAAGAAGTTGCTTATGTGCCCATTGAAGAAATGATTGCTATCAATGGGTTTGATGAGGACATCGTTGAGGAGCTCCGTTCACGAGCCAAGAATGCAATAACGACGCAGGAACTTGCGACTGAAGAAGAGCTTGGCAGCACAGAACCTGCCGAGGACCTGCTCAACATGGATGGTATGGATCGCCGCTTGGCCTATCTGCTTGCAGGAATGGGCGTCGTGACGATGGAAGATCTCGCAGAGCAAGCGATTGACGACTTAATTGATATTGAAGAAATGACTGAGGAACGTGCCGGTGAGTTGATAATGACCGCACGAGCGCCCTGGTTTGAAGACGAAGAGTCTGAAGGCGCAACGTCAGAAGCCGAAACTGAGGCGTAATTAGAGGTATAAGTATGGCAGAAGAATCAGTAGGACAACTTGCGGAGGCAATCGGCACGCCGGTGGAGCGTCTGTTGCAGCAGATTGAGGAGGCAGGCCTGCCACCACGTGTGTCTGATGATGTCATATTGGAAGACGAAAAAGAGGCGCTGCTCGCGTTCCTTAAGAAAAGCCATGGTGAAGATCAAGATGGTCCTAAAAAAATAACATTGAAGCGCAGGACGCTTTCTACCCTGAAAACAGGAGGGTCCGCGGGGCGGGGTCGCACTGTTAACGTAGAGGTGCGAAAGAAACGAACCTACGTTCGTCGTGGTGCACCGGAAGTTGAAGAATCGCCACCGACCGAAGAAGCGAAGATTGTTGAAGTACCTGAAGTCGCGGTTAACGTGGTTGATGCGGACGCTGAAGCAGAACGCAAAAGGCAGGCTGCTGCTGTTGAAAAGTTAGCTGAACAGGACGAGCGAGACCGAGCGCGTAAGGCAAAAGAGGAAGAAGCGACGAAACGGCTTGAAAAAGAAGCCCCTGCCTCCGCTGACAAGAAGAAAGAACCTACGGCAGAAGAAGCACTTGAAGAAGCCAGTATTTCCAATCGGAAAGATAAGAGAGATCGTCACGATCTTGATGAAGAAGAAGTACAAGCCAAGAAATCAAAGCAAGGTAGCCGTAAGCGTCGTGTAGAAGAACTGGCGGGCGACGATTTACTTGAAGTTGATCTGGCGGTAGTGAAGGATCTGGAAGCAGATGTCGTCGTTGCTGCAGAAAAAGTAGAAGAAGTCACGCCGCTTGGGCTAAGTTCACCACGAACGCGACGGAAATCCGGTGGGAAACCTGCCAAACGGCATAAGTTCAATGCGCCTACAGAAGAAATTAAACGTGAGGTTGAATTGGCTGAAAGTGTAACGATCCAGCAGCTTTCCCAAAAAATGTCCGTAAAGGCATCGGTTGTCATTAAGACGCTATTTGGCCTAGGCATCATGAAGACAATTAACGAGTCAATCGACCAGGAAACAGCGACTCTCGTCGCTGAAGAGTTTGGTCTTTCAGTGAAGCTTATTGATGTTGATGCGGTAGAGAAAACGCTGGAAGACGAGCTGGTTTACGAGGCTGAAGAACAGCACCGGGCTCCGGTTGTTACGGTCATGGGCCATGTTGACCATGGTAAGACATCGCTGCTGGATTACATCCGAAGTTCACGTGTTGCGAGTGGCGAAGCTGGTGGTATTACACAGCACATTGGGGCGTATCGAGTCCCTACAAGCCATGGAGAAATCTGTTTCATCGACACACCAGGGCATGCAGCTTTCAGCGCGATGCGTGCCAGGGGCGCTAATTCTACAGACATCGTCATTTTGGTTGTTGCAGCAGACGATGGCGTAATGCCGCAGACAGAAGAAGCTGTGAAACATGCAAAAAGCGCCGGTGTTCCAATCGTCGTAGCGGTTAACAAGATTGATAAAGAAGGTGCTGATCTAGATCGCGTCAAAAACGAACTGTCGGCACGTGACGTGATTCCGGAAGACTGGGGTGGAGATACTCAGTTTATTTCCTGTAGCGCGATCACAGGTGCAGGAATTGAAGAGCTTCTTGAAGCCGTGTTGCTGCAGGCAGAATTGTTAGAGCTTAAAGGCGTAGTAGACGGGCCCGCTCAAGGTGTTGTTATTGAGTCGGAATTGAACAAGGGTAAAGGTCCTGTTGCGACGTTGTTAGTTCAGAACGGTACCCTAAAGCAGGGTGATCTAATCGTCGCCGGGCAGTATTTCGGACGCGCTCGTGCACTAAATGATGAGTCGGGTCTACAGGTTAAGTTTGCGGGTCCGGCGACGCCAGTTGCCGCACTTGGCCTAAATGGTACACCCAATGCTGGTGATTCCTTTATTGTTGCCAAAGACGAAAAGCGCGCGAGAGAAGTTGCAGCGTTCAGGGCACAGCGGGCCACTGATGCGCGACTGAATACCGGTACCGGGGCGTCTCTCGATAGTCTGTTGGAAAACTTTGGTGCTGATGAAGTTAAACGACTTAACGTTATAGTGAAGGCAGATGTTAGAGGTTCGCTTGAGGCGATAGTAACGGCCTTAAATGAAGTCGGTAACGATGAAGTACAGGTCAAGGTTGTGATGTCCGGCGTTGGTGGAATAACGGAATCCGATGCGTCTTACGCAGTGACAGCGGGGGCGGTCGTGTTTGGTTTTAATGTTCGCGCTGATAACGCTGCAAAAAGGGTGGTCGACTCAGAAGGTCTTGACCTTCGCTATTACAAGGTTATTTATGACCTTGTGGACGATGTCAGAGATGCGTTGTCAGGCATGCTCTCACCGGAAGTAAGAGAAGATATTGTTGGGATAGCAGAGGTTCGGGACGTTTTCGAGTCCAAGAAAATGGGCCAAATTGCTGGTTCCATGGTCATCGAAGGTACGATCTCCAGATCCAAACAGATACGAGTTCTGCGAAACAACGTCGTGATCTACGAAGGTGAGCTCGAGTCACTGAGGCGCTTTAAAGACGAAGTACAGAACGTTTCTAGTGGAACCGAGTGTGGTATTGGCGTCAAAAATTACAATGACGTCAAAAAAGGCGACCAGATTGAAGTGTTCGATACTCGAGAAGTTGCCCGGAAACTTTAAGGTCAATAGCGATGCCAAAGGAAACCAGCCGAGGTCGTAAAATTGGCGACCTCATTCAGCGCGAGATAGCGGTGCTTGTTCAGCGTGAGATCAAAGATCCACGGATTGGAATGGTGACCATCAATGAAGCGACTGTTAGCCGTGACTTAGCCTTCTCTGATATCTATTTCACCGTCTTACCATCGGAGAACACCGCCATAGTTGAGGAAGTTCTTAACGAAGCTAGTGGATTCCTGCGGTCACAGTTAGCAAAAGTACTCAGCACCCGTACGACGCCCAAATTACGTTTTCATTACGACGATACGATCGAAAGCGGCGCTCGCATGAATAAAGCGATAAATAAAGCGCTCTCGCAGGACGAAAGTCAGCGTGACCCGGGCCAGACGGATGGGTAGGCGAGGCAGGAAAGGCCGTAATATCAGTGGGATATTGCTGCTGGACAAACCTGCGGGCATAACGTCTAATGGCGCACTTCAGGTGGTTAAGCGTATGTTTGACGCCTGTAAGGCGGGACATACTGGGTCTTTAGACCCCCTCGCAACCGGTGTTCTGCCTCTTTGCTTTGGTGAAGCCACGAAATTTTCCCAGTTTTTGCTCGACGCTGATAAGCGCTACCTGGCGACGTTTAAACTAGGCGTTATTACGGATTCGGGAGACTCAGACGGAAAGGTCCTTGAAACAAGGCCCGTCCCCGAGATCAGTAACGCTAAACTTGAAAGTGTCCTTGAAAACTATCGAGGACAGATCAGCCAGATTCCGTCGATGTTCTCAGCATTAAAAGTCAACGGACAGCCACTTTACAAGCTTGCTCGCCAGGGAATAGAGATTGAGCGCAAATCACGGCAGGTGACAATACACGCATTGAGTGTCGTTGAGCGCCATCCGGATGAGATAACAGTGGATGTACGGTGTACAAAAGGTACCTATGTCAGAACCCTGGCAGAAGATATAGGACTAGAGCTCGGTTGCGGCGCGCATGTGGTGGAGCTACGTCGATTGTCAGCAGGGCCTTACAAAATAGATGAAGCTGTGACGATGGAACAGTTGGAAGCATTGGCCGATGACAAAGTTCAACTGGACGAAAGATTACAGCCAGTAAGTTCGGCTGTTCAGGACTGGCCACAGGTTGAACTGACAGAAGTGACAGCGTCTTATATTCGGCAGGGACAGCCGGTTCAGATAGCAAATGCGCCAACCACGGGTTGGGTGAGTATATTTTCAGAGTCTAACGACCCTAATGAAGCGTTCCTTGGGGTTGGTGAGGTGATGGACGATGGGCGGATAGCGCCTAGACGATTAGTGGTTACTAATTGATCGAGGTAAGCGGGCCAAGGCCCGCGATCCAGGTAAAATGCATGGCGCATTTTGCTTGAACATGAAAACAGGTCGTCTATCAATATGCGTGGATACACCTGATTATTTAGCGGCGAACTACCCCGTGATTGGGTTAGCGTCAGGGCATATTAAAACGGAGAAAAGTTAATGGCTTTATCAGTCGAAAGAAAGGCTGAAATCGTTAAAGATTTCGGCACATCAGAGAACGACACAGGATCACCTGAAGTACAGGTAGCCCTGTTAACAGCGAATATTGAACAACTTCAATCGCATTTCAAGGAGCATTCCCATGATCATCATTCACGGGTAGGACTTCTACGTATGGTTAGTCAACGAA